>JADKCL010000046.1 GCA_016718825.1 Bacteroidota bacterium
CATTGCGCATCCACGCCATTCCGATACGACGCAAATACCCGCCGCAACGAAAACAATTCGCCAGACAATTTGAGTTTTCCCTTTCCAAGTGCCAATGAGAAAGCCTTCGAATCCAACGCCGCATCGCATCCGTTCAATTCAGCTCCCATGCCAAAGCGCAGACCCGCCAAGGCGGCCCAATCCCAATGAAAACTGCCTTCCCGCGCAAGCCCCAAACAGGCCGAAACCCATTCGTTGTAAGCCGATTCCCCACCCAACCGCCGCATTGGCACTGGCATTCCACGCCAGACGACCGCCGCATCCGCCGAGACACGCCCAAACAACCGCGAAGCCGCCAATGCACCCGCCTGCCGACGGTCCCGACGGTCCACCAAACGCGCAAACGGCTTCCCGTCGTCCACATAGCCGTTCAAATTCGCACAAGTACCCAGAAAAATCGCCTTTGTTCGCTGCCTGCCCATGTTGTTGGTCTTTGAACCAAATTATTGATTCCCCTCAAAAAAAGCAATACCCCTGCAAATCAACCTGCTGTGTACTTGCTGCCTACTCGCTAAATCCCTGCTGCCTTCTTGGGACCTTCCCCGCAACCCGCCTTCGTGAAACGGCCAATTTTTAAACGATTCCTGATGAGTAGGATACAAGATGATGATGGCAACGGTTGTTGTCGTGAATCACGTATTCAATGCAAAAAAGGCTTCTCCTTGCTGAATTCCAGGAAGCGCAAGGTCCCCGATTACAACGGTTCCCTGTTCGTGGTTGGTCAAAGAATTGAATCGATGACCTAAAAACGATGATCCAAATGTAACCACCAATTGCAGAACCCCCTCCCCAAAAGCGAAGCGATGGGGAGGGTCGGGGAGAGGCCAACGAAATGGCGGCAAGCCGCCACAAAGATACCCTCGGCGGCAAAGCCTTCAACCCCGCATTTGCGCCGACCGCAAGCGCTCGCCGCAAATGCGGAAAATGGTGGGGGCCACTTTACCACGGGCTCCCGCCCATGGCTACCGACAGACGGCACCTTCGGCGCGAAAACCAAATCCACCACCACCTATGACTCAATTTCAGAACCAGCGTGATACAGAGCTCTACAGGCTCAATCTTTAGATCAGCGAAGCTAATTACCGGTTGCGGTACTTGTTCCGAGCATCGGAAGCTGCCGGTCTCCCCGAAATCGCCAGCCTGAGGCTGGGTGCGTCGGCGGCGCGACGCTCATCGGCAGTTCGGCGACGCTCGACGCTGGGGGGGTCGCGCACGAAGCCCTGCCCGTTAATTCCATCAGGCCCCTGAACCCGCAAAGCCCTGATGGGGCGCAATCCTACAGGGCGGTGTGGGCGCGGCCCATCGCCGCCTAGGCGTTGGGGGGTCCAAGGGGGGGGTTGCCGTTTTGCCCTGGGTCCGGGGGGGGGTCCTTGGGGGGGGGCCTCGTCGCTTACCCAACATGCCTGCAAGTCCCCTCTGCCCGCTTTTTCATATCAGTTCGAAAAGCCATTATAAAACAAAGGCGACAAGAATGCCGCCTTCATTGATTGCTCCTGCGCGGAGATATTGGTACAAATCAATCGCAAAGGTCCTTGTCCTCCGCGATTTCGTGCTGATCCTCAAGCAGTTTTTGCATTTCCTCGGCTTTTTCAAGTTTGGTGCTGTACTCGGTGGGCGTATAGCTTGAGCTGCCCTTGAAGCCATAATCGATCAATTGCTTCGCCGCATAGGCACATTCCTTGCAATCTTCCATCAAGTCCTCAAGAAGGTCGCAATCCACTTTGAGTCCCTTTGACAAATCATATTTTTTCGAATCCAATTTCTGCTTGACCTGATTGAAATCAAGGCTTCCGCATTTGCTGTCATATTGCCTCAATACGCCTTCATACGTACTTTTCGAACAATAATAAACGCGTTTGTCATTGATCATCTTCTGTTTGTGCGCAGCGAGGCTGCTGATGCTGCCCTCGATGGCCCTGATTTGCCCCGCATGGTCTCGTTTGTCGTAGGACGCACCTCCTTCGAAGCACTCCTCCTGCAAATTCTCGCGTGCTTCCTTGCAGTCCTTGGCCTTCTCCAGCATTTCATCATAGACCTCCACTTGCACGCGGCCTTCCACCTCGACATTGTTGTATTCGGGAGCCTTTTCGGGAGACCAACCATCCCCGAATGCCTTGCAGTATTGATCGACCTTGGGCGCAAGATTGTCAAATGTGCTCTGACTACAAGTGCCACAGACCATATCGCCGCTGCGGAGTTTGAGGCAGATGCCGCTTTTGCAGTCTCCGCCTTTGCTGCATTCCTGATTCGGGTAAAGCGTCTGTGCATTTACGTGCCCAAAGGCCGCGAACAAGCACATAGCCATTACGGCCAATGAAAAAGTTAAAGTACGCATATCCATAAAATTAAGGGTGAAACATTCAATTCATTCAATATAGTTATAAATTGACATGATTCAAAGTTTTTGTGTGGCTTTGAATCCTTGATCCCAGCCCCCCCCCCACAAAAAAAACAGGGCATCCCCCAAAGAGAATGCCCCGTTTCTAAACCATCAAACACAATCTCAATTCCGTGCCACCACAACCTTCTTCACAGCCCTGAAATCATTGCTGCTGATCTGCAGTTGGTACACGCCATCTGCAAGGTTGACCCCTTCAAAGAAGATCCTTGTCCGGTAGGCGTCCTCCAAGCGGCGTTGCTCGACGATTTGGCCGAGGGCGTTGTAGAGGCGCAAGTCCACATCCTGAATGGCCGGCAGGCTGATCGACAAGTAGAAGCTTCCCGTATTCGGATTGGGCCACAAGCCGATTTCGTAGCCCGAGACATTCCCGGTTACGCCGACGCCCGTGGTGATGTCGATCGAGGTGACCAACGTACATCCGCTGCCATCGGTGATGGTGACCGTGTAAGTGCCTGCCGTCAAGCCGGTTTCGGTATCGGTCGTGCCACCCGAACTCCAAGCATACGTGTAGGGTGGATTGCCACCGCTTGGGACCACGGTTGCCGAACCGTCGTTGGCGCCGGGGCTGCTTTCGTTGGTAACGTTGGTGGTCGCGATCAATTCGGCGGGTTCATTGACCACCGCAAAACTTGTCGCCGAGCAACCGTTGGCGTCCGTGACGGTCACGAAGTACAGACCGGGAATCAAGCCGATGATCTGATTGTTCACGCCGCCCGTGCTCCAACTGTAGGTATAAGGTGGATTGCCGCCCGTCGGATTGGCAATGCAAGAACCGTCATGCTGATTGTAGCAGGTGCTATTGGTTGCGACGGCATTGGGAACGGGTTGGGTGAATGCCTGCAAGGTCGCGCTTGTGGTGCTTGTACATCCCGATTGATCGGTTACCGTTACCGTAAACGTGCCTGCGCCCAAACCTGTAAGGGCTGCGGTGGTCGCACCGTTGCTCCAGAGATACGTGTAATTGCCGGTACCACTTGTCGCGGATGCGGTGACAGCGCCATTGTTCTGACCGCAGCTTGCATCGTTTTGGCTGGCAATCGCAGCTACCGGTGAAGTCGAGGCGTTGATCGTCACCGTCTGAACCGCGAGGCAGTTCGATTGGTCGGTCACGCTGACCGTGTAAGTGCCGGCTGCCAAATTGGAAACGCCGGCGGTGGTTGCGCCATTGCTCCAGACATAATTCAAGTTGCCGGTTCCGCCCGTGGCGCTTGCCGTGGCCGCACCGTTGTTGAGTCCGCAAGTCGTGTGCTGTGTCGAAGAAATGGAGGCCGTAGGTCCCGTCGAATTGCTCACGGTGCCGACAGCGGTGCTTGTGCAGCCATTTTGGTCGGTCACCGTCACCGTGTAAGAACCTGCTGCCAAGCCGGTGATGGAAGCTGTCGTGCCGCCATTGCTCCAAGCATAGCTCAGGTTGCCTGTGCCACCTGTGCCAACTGCCGTTGCCGTGCCCGTAAAAGCTCCGCAAGCCGTTGGCGTCGTACCGC
This sequence comes from Bacteroidota bacterium, assembly GCA_016718825.1. NCBI lineage: Bacteria > Pseudomonadati > Bacteroidota > Bacteroidota bacterium. The sequence goes on from JADKCL010000046.1 coordinate 3,925, forward strand.
TGATGGTTGCGGTTGGGCCAGGCAAATTGTTGACCGTAAACGTGTTGGTGCCCGTGCAGCCAGCAGCATTGGTGGTGGTCACCGTGTAGGTGCCGGGCGCGAGGTTGCTGATGACGGATGTGTTGCCGCCGTTGCTCCAAGCGTATGTATAGGGCCCCGCGCCGCCGGTAGCGTTGGCTGTCAGCGAACCGTTGCTGTTTCCGCAGGCTGCATTCACGATGGTCGCCGTCGCTGTCGGCGCAGGAACCACGGTGATGTAGCTGCTGCGCGTAAAGGTGTTCGAAGAAGCGCCCACCGTGACCGTCAAGCCGACATTGTATGTGCCGGGCGTGTTGTACACGTGCGTCGGATTGGCGGTATTGGCAGTGCCACCATCACCGAAGGTCCAAGCCCAGCCCGTGGGTGTTCCAGCGCTTTGGTCAGAGAAAGTGACCGTCGCTCCGGCGCAAACGGTGGTCGTATTGGCAGTGAAATTGGCCACAGCGCAAGCAGGGGTATTAAATGCCTCCGAACCGTCGCTGCGGCTGTTGGTGCTGCCTTGGCTCGCACTCAGGCCCAATCCACGTTTCGCAAAGGCTTCCCAAATCAAGCAACTGTACTGACCGCCATACAATAGTGTATCGGCATCCAGAATGGCGTTGCGGCCATCCACAAAGCCGGGGCTGCAGGGTTGCAGCTTACAGCCTTGGATCACCAATTTCATTGCAATGTTGTTGCCGCCCGTGCCATTGATCAAATCCGGATCAAATCCGTAGCGGTTCACCAATTGCCAGGTCATTTCCCAAAGCATATTGCACCATAGAAAGCCGATGCCATGCGGGGACGAAATCAACGTCGTATTGCTGATGTCGCCATACGTGAAGTCATTGATTTGCATATCTGTCGTGTAGGGCGCCGGACGGATGCCCGTGCCGTTGGTCGGTTGGAAAACGGCATAGGTTCCGATGCCACGCACGTTGGGTCCTGCATCGCCGGGCTCCATGGTCATCATCAATCCAAACCAATCACTCCAACCCTCGCCCATTTGTTCGGCGTTGCCGAGGCAGCTGCTGTTGGCAGGGCCACCTGTGAGGCGGGTGCTGATGCCGTGGCCATATTCGTGGGCGATGATGCCGTTGTCAAAGTCGCCATCGCGGTTGTAGGCCACGCCGGGGCTGCTCAGGGTCACATTACAGGGTGCGGCCAATTGGGCTTTCAACAAGTTGCAATCCGCCAGGGAGATCATGACAGAGGGAATGTTGATCGTTGTCGAAGTGCCACCCATGACGATCGGCGAACCGGCCACGTTGTTGCAGACGACGCAAGCAACTGCACCGGCATTTTGTGCATTTTGTACCTTTTGAACGAAGGTGCAAGTACCGCGGTCGATCAAGGCGATTTTGTTGTTGAGGGCGCCGCCATTGGTCAAGGCATTGCAGCCGAGACTGGCATTGGATGTGCCATCGCTCACGAGCACGAGGTCACGCGTAAGCGGAATCACGGGCGGGGTAGGACCAAATTGCGCGGGTACGGCATTGTAGCTGCCTGCGATCACCGGCGGACTGTTGACGAGGAAGTTGACGGTCTGCTGACCGGTCCAGAGGTACATTTGCATCCGTGGACGGGTGCCTTCGGCGGGCGTTGCGAAGTTGGCATTGTCCATGCCGCCGCCGTCTTGCGCATCCGCAATCACGTAGTCGTTGCCTGTGCCGCCTTGGCCATAGTTGTTCTGCTGAAAATTGCCTCCAGGAGCGTCAAAGCCATATTTTGCCCAGACGTCGTGAATTTTATTGTTCCAGTAAAACAGGTTGGTCACAGCCGCAGACTGATAGGTACTCGGCTGCCCATTGAAGTTCAAGGGGAAGTCAAAGCTGAGGGTCGGTCCGCCGTCGGGAGAGGTTCCCGTTCCGTCATTGCCATTGGCGTCTTCCATGGCCCAGACGTTGTTGCCACGGGTAATGGTGTATTCATTGCCATTCGCGCCGTTGGTGTCATGCCATCCATAAGGCGAATAGGTCAAGTTCCAAGGTGCAGTCACATTGGTGCGCACACCATGGCTCGGGCTTTCGATGGGCTCCTTGAAGACGTTGTACGAATTCGGAAGGGGAGGAAGGAAGGGGGCGAATGCAGGTTCATCACAGCTTTCCGCATGGCTATGCTTGGAATAGCTGACGGGTCCACCATCGAATTTGCAATGGGCCGTCCAGTCATATTTTTCGAGGAGGTCACCATTCACAGCGTCGATTTTAAGGCTCCACCAATGGTCTCCTTTGCCATGGGGAAGAATGTTCAAATCCCAGGCAAGACGAAGGGTCTGCGCATCCGACTGAAAATAAACTAGCCGAACGGGGATTTCCTCCTGACTGACATTGGCTCCATTAAAACGGATGGCCAAATCAGCGGTATTGAGGCGCAGCAATTCTGCCAAACCTTCGGGTGCTTGCAAGCCCAAATGACGCGCAGCCGCAGCGATGGCATCCCGTTGATTCAAAGAGGGTACGCTGGCATTGACCTTCGAATGCGCCCCTGCCACACCATGCGCCCAAGGGCTCACGACTTTCCCGCCGGGGACAAAAGTGGCGGACAATTCGGCGCCGTAAATGCCGATGCCTTGCACGCCTTGCCGCAAGTACACGTGTTGGATCGTGCCACCTTCAGAGGGAGTCACGTCGGTGACGATCAATTCGGAGAGATCTTTGCGGGAGAGTCCGTATTTCTCCGAATTGTTTTGAAAATAAGTCATCGCGGCAGCCGAGTAGTCTTGAGCCATGGTCGTACCCACTCCCAAAACCATTCCCAGCATCAACGCGAGCGCAAACCGAGTCGCAAACGTATTTCTAATAAGCATAGACGTACAATTGTATTCCAGATGAATTCCACCAAAAACGACTGTAAGATACAAAGAAAGGCATGCATGACCCGTCGTCCATTCGAGAAAAGCAGGGATATCGTCGGTGAATGCGGGTCTTTGTCCGTGCAACGAATTAAATTAAGGTTAGATTGTCGTTTGGGCGACAATCAAGCAGGGCGCCGGAAGACACTGTCCAGCGGTCCGACCCGCATCGCAGCGCCGTTTCCCATCGAACCCATGCCATCAAATACGGACGCGGAGACTTCCTGCCAAGGCCTGCCTTCTCCGATTTCGCGCAGGACCTTGTGGGCTGTTCCGCCATAGCCACGGCGGTTGTCCAAGGCATAGTTTCGCGCAAATTTTGCTGCCAAATGGTCTTGGTCGATGCGCCCGTGTGCTTCCAACTCCTCATAAACCGCCAAGGCCATCACCGTATCGTCGGTAAATTCCCAGGAAGTAGGAGGGACGGTACGGGCCGCGAGATGCGCAGCCACCATTTCGGCGTCACCAAAGAAGCTCTCTCCGAATGCATCCCCGATGGCAATTCCCAGCAGCGCCCGCGCGGCGCGGTCCAATCGATATGTGTCGGCCTTCACGTCAGCAAAAGTAGGCTAAGTTTTTTCCTGATTCACGGCACTCGCCTTCGCAAAGAGGCAGAAAGAAGAAGAGGCCGCCCGATGCTCGTTTTTAATGTATTGGTGTGAGTCAAGGCCTTTCTGCTCCGTAGGAGGTGAAGTATGGTAGAACGATCACGTTTTCCGGTTTTTTTAATCGTCCGTCGGCTCGGCCCTGGCCGAGCCGACGGACGATTAAAATGGTTGTATCCGCGTGTTCTACCAAACCGTACCCCCTACAGGGCAATGCCGATTGCTTAACTGCTCAGTATGAATTGTTACCAGCTACCGGATGCATTTCAACGCTAGCTCCTTCGCTCCGCCCTGGACAGGTCCTGACAGGCTGCTGCACGCTACATGACGATGACGCTGCAAACCCAAAAACAGACTTTTCCCTTTTCACTGATCACTTTTCACTTATAAAACTGTGCTGCCCATTTACGGTAGAGGACCACGGGACCGTCGCCTTGTGCGAGTGCCGGCGGATGGACATAGACTTTGTTTTGCCAGACTTTGAAGTCGTCGCTGACGTCGCGTTTGTATTCGCGGAAATAGCCACCCAAAATGAAGTACATCAGCAGTTTTTTGGGGAGAATCCGCAGCAAAGGATTGATTTTGCCCGGATCGAAGTCCTGTTTGACGCTCACTGCAATGCGCAACTGCACATCCTTGCCATCGATCGGCATCGGATAAACGAAGTGGCGACTGTGCAGGCCATATTTCGGGACAAAAGCCTCTACGTAGGCCATTCCGAGTCCGTATTCATAGAAGTTGAACTCGGCATGAACGCGACTGCCACCGATGCCGACGAAGCTTGCGATGCGGGACATCCCGTATTTGCCAAACAAAACCGGGCCTTCCGTACGTGCTTCTTCGAAGACCTTGACATCGTCATACCCATGCACATGCCGGAAATGCCCGATATCGGCGCTGTTTTCTGCGATTTCCTGCGGATGGGAAGCCAAGCGCCAATCCGCGAACTTCGTTTCGCTCCATCCGTCCCATTCCAATGCAGGCACATTCCAATCTGGCGCGGCATCGTTTTCATCATGCCAAACCATGATCACGCCATTGACCTCGTGAACGGGCCATGTTTTCAAGACAGCTTGCGGCGGTGGTTTGGTGCCGTAGCCGGTCTTCACACATTTCCCTGTCGGATCAAAGCAAAATCCATGGAAAGGGCATTGAATCGATTCGCCGTCGATCTTGCCGCCGTGCGCGAGGTGGGCGCCCATGTGGGGACAATATGCCTCTGCAAGCACAGCCTTGCCCGATTCCGTGCGGTAAAGGACGGTTTCTTGTCCGCAAAACAACAATTCGTTGATGTCCCCGGGTTTAAGATCCGTCGACAATGCCACCGCATACCAACTTTTTGGATAGGGAGGCAGATTCAAAATCCGCGATGTTGCAGCCATGTATTTTTAAAACGCTTCGATCGATTCCCAAGATAGGGAGGCCATGCAAACTAACGATTGCGCGGTGAATTTGGATCACCTTTGGAGAGAATTCTTTGCAAGTGCAGCCTTTTCAGGCCTCGCTCCGATATAACACGTGGCCGCTTTGTCATAGCTCGCCGAGCGAACGGTGACTCTCTATTACCCTAAGACGCCCACGTTTAACCTTCTGCGGACCCCGAATTGCTTTGCCGAATCATCGGGAAATTGAATGTAATCCCATGCGCCTGAAATTCGGTGCTAGCGCGCCATTGTTTCTGCCTCCAGTTTCACACAGTCGCTCCTTCAGAAGGAAGCGATCACCCGAAAACGATCCGAAAGGCCCATTATAATTTGGGAAGTTCTGGAAATTTCATTCCTTAGCGCTTTATCATTGGAGAGGTATCTATGTTTGTTTCAGGCTTAACAATCGTCAAAAATGGGGTCAAACTCAGGTATCCATTCCTCGAGTCCATCCAGTCATTGCTGCCGGTTTGCGACGAGTTTATCGCAGTGATCGGTGATTGTGAAGACGATACCCGCGAGCGCATATTGGCTTTGAATTCGCCCAAGATCAAGATCGTGGATACGGTCTGGGATCCCAAGATGCGTGAAGGCGGCAAGATTTTGGCGCAACAAACCAATATTGGGATTGACCAGTGCAAGGGCGACTGGATTTTTTACATGCAAGCAGATGACATGGTGCATGAAAAGGATCTCCCGGAAATCAAAGCTGAAATGGAGGCCTGCCTCCATGATCCCGCGATTGAAGGCTTGCTTTTTCCCTACCATCATTTTTGGACTTACGATTACATCACGATCGGTCGCGCCTACCGCCGGGAGATCAGGATCGTGCGCAACATTCCCGGTCTGCGCTCCTACCGCGATGCACAAGGCTTTAGAAAGTACCCTAGCATCGCTGACTATGAAAACGGTCATGCGGGAGTTAAATTGCAATGCAAGCTCATTCGCCCCCATGTTTTTGCCTACGGTCGTGTGCGGCCTCCCAAGGAAGAGCATGAGAAAATCCTGGAATTTGTGCGGTATTGGCAGAGTGATGCCGAAATCGCAAAGCGCTTTGAGGGCAAGGATCAATTTGAATATGAAAAGGTAGATCGGGTAATGCCCTTTCCTGCCGATGGACACCCTGCATTGATGGCAGAGCGCATTCGGCTCAATACCTACCATGTCGTACCGCAGCAGGGGCACTTTACGCTGAGAAAGCGCCTGCGCAATTGGGTCGAGCGCCTCACAGGCTGGCGCATCGGTGAATACAAAAATTATAAGATCGTCAAGAAGGCTTAATTGAGCCGTATCTGCATGTTCAAAAACAAGCCGGGACAGAAGGCATCGACCATTCGGGATCTATAGGCTTGATTTGTGCGGGTTACTGCTGACACCATCTGCGGCCCGCGCAGAAACCTAGCACCACAACATGCGCGAGCGGCGCTAGCCAAAACCCTACTTCGGGGTTACCCCTCCATACTTTTTCCAAACCCCATCCTCGGTGCCCATGTCAAACATGTAGTACACCTGTCCGGTGGTGCCGTCGAGCGCGGTGAACTTCGTTCCGTCACCGTTGGGCTCCGCTGAAAATTGAAGCGTATTGTCGCCCGCCATGCGGATGATGCCGCCATATTTCGTCCATTTGCCGGGAGTCGGACCAAAATCAAGCATAAAATGCATCTGGCCGACATTGGATTCCAACGCGTAAAAGGCCGTTCCATTTTTGAAACTCACTTGCGCAAAGCCCAGATTGTTGATGGTCGAGGCACGCAAGGCACTGCCATATTTCTTCCAAGTACCGGCTTCGTTCCCGAAGTCATGCATGTAGTACAACTGTCCGGTCATGCCGTTGAGGGCATAAAATGTACTGCCGTCGTTGTTGCTTTTGGTCAGGTACCGGAAATTGCCCTTTTGCGCAAATGCGGTGAGGCTGACCAACAAGCAGAGCAGAAACAAAGTGGACTTCAAAAGGGAACGCATATTCAAATACTGTTTAAGCAAACCTAGGCAATCCACAGGCGGGAAGCAAAAAAGAAAATGCCCTCAAAGTGGTGACCACCTTGAGGGCATTCCTCGGAAACCGTAGCGGATTAGCGCACGATCACACGGCTGAAGGCTTTGCCTTCGGCATTGGCGATTTCCACCATGTACATGCCTGGAGCGAGGCTCAAGGAAATGGTTTGGCGGTTACCACCTTTTTGGCTGTGAATCCTGCGGCCCAATTGATCCAACACGGTCAACTGCATTTCGCTGCTGGCATTGCCATCAAACTCCACCACAAATTCGCCGTTGTTCGGGTTTGGGTAAAGCTGTACTTGGCTCAAGATGCTGTTTTGTACACCGACGATAGCAGAAAGCGAATCTGTAAGCGTATCGGAACCGCAAGCGTTCGTTGCGATCAGGGTTACAACGTAGTTGCCGGGATTGGCATAGACGTTGGTTGGGCTTGCCGACGTGCTCGTGTTGCCATCGCCAAAATCCCAGAACCACGAAGTGGTGTTGGTGGAATTGTCGGTAAAGACAAACGATGGGTTGGCACCGGAATTCACCGAAAAGCCTGCGACAGGCAATGGCAGAATTGACACGGAAACGGTGTCATAAGCCATTTCGTTGAGCGTGGTGTCGGTCACGATGACGCTGTAAGTGCCTGCAGCATTGACGGTGATCGTCTGCGTGGTGGCACCGTTGCTCCAAAGATATGTGTCGCCGCTGATGTTGCTGCCCAATACAGTCGCGCCGCCGTCACAGAAGGACGTGTCAGGACCCAAGGCTGCAACAGGAAGCAGTTTGATGTCGGCGATGTAGCGTGGGAAGAACTGGTAGCCGGAGGTATAGGGGTTGCTGCTGTCAAATTGGTTGCCCAATCCGCAAACATGGAACATGCCTACCGGAACCGGCTGCGAATAAAGATCCACATCGGCGTCAATGCGCATGATCATGGTATTGGTGCCGTCGGTGACGTCCACGTTGAAGCCTGAACCGGTGCCGGTCCACTGTGCAGGATTGACAACCCAGGCATTTTTGAAGATGATCAAGTCACTTTCGGTGCTTTCGTCGAGTGCCGTGATCAGGGTAGGTGTTTTGAGCGCATTGCCGGTGCTCAGCAGCACGATCGAGTCCACGTTCATTTGGGTCAAACCGTTAAACTGGGCCACGGTACCGAGCATTTTGATGCTGTCGGTTTCGGTGATGGTATAACCGAGGTTGCCCGCGGAGCGGAAAACGCCGATGCCACCCGTGCCGTCAATGATCGTGAATTGCAGGCCTGCAGGACGCAGGTTGCCGCCATAGACAACGCCGTGAACCCAGCATTTCAGGCCCAGCGAATCCGCGACACCCAAGCTGTCTTCGGTGTTGATCGTGCCAATCGGCAAGGTCTGGAAATCATTGTCTTGGATCGTCAAGGTGTAGCTGCCGTTGGCGCCTACCGTGGCGTTGTTGGTCGGATTGAGCAGGTCGAGCTTGACCGTTTCGTTGCCTTCGAAGAGCGCATCGTCCACCACGGTAAGCGTCACCGTTTGTGGTGTGCTATCGTTGGCAGGCCATGTCAGTGTGATCGGAGCGAAGGTATAATCCACGCCACCGCCGGTTGCGGAGGTGCCGCCAACGTTGAGCGCCACGTCCACGGAGGTGGCAGTCAATGCGCTGACATTGGAGATGTTGACCGTCACCGTAACGGATGGAACAGCTTCGGAAGAAGTGTTTGCAGAGCTTGCAAATGTGATCACCGGTGCGACCGGCGGGATGCAAGAAGTCATTGAATGAGAAACCGAGAAAGGATGTGGTATTTTGTGGATAGACATCCCATTCGGTGGCACCGACAGCCCAGTTGTTGTTGCCCTGCTGAACGCCCACCATCCGCACAAGTGTAAATTCGGCGGTAGCGCCTGTGCCAACGGGCCAGTTGACACCGGGGTCGTTGCCGACCAAGCCGATGGCATCGAGTTGGACGCGTGGTACGCGCTGAAACAAGGTCATGGCATCGTCGCCATTGAAGAATGTGATCGTGTGCAAGGTGTCGGAGACGCCGGTGATACCGACAACAGCGCTCGGGTTGCCAGCGACCCAAACAGCGCCTGCGGCGAGCGTTCCCTGCGGAAACAAGCTGTCGGTAGGCGTAAGAGAGCCATTGTTGTAGCGGTAAATCACATAGTTGGTCAGGTTCACCGTCGCAGCCGACGGATTGTAGATTTCGACGGCCTTGTTGTTGCTCGCGCCCTCGAGATATTCGGAGAAAAACAGGTTGTTGCATTGTGCCTGAGCAAGGGTCAGGCTGAAAAAGCTAAAGCAAAGAAGTAGTAGAATCCTCATTTTCATGCGTTTTTGGAAAATATTCGCAAAGGTAAGGCAAACAAGCGAGTTGCGCATGAAATGAATGTGAATGTTTTTCGCGAATCCGATTAGAATTTCCTTGGAATCTTATCCGAGTTTTCTGGACAACTCCGGACGCTTACCAAATTGGCGGGGGCGCGGGGGCGGGGCGCGGGAGGGAGGATCCGACGCCAAGATCTCCGACAAAATCACGGCTTGCTTGCGGCCGCCCATTGATTTGAGGGAATTGGAAATCGGATGCGCCTTTTTTGCCTTGGGCGTTATGCGGAACGATCCTGCACCATGCATTTTTGCCTGACCGCCACCCCCTTGATTGTGAGAGGATTTGATCCGGTCCTTGTCCATGTCAAACAGCTTGTGCTTGTCGTGGCCGACCGTTTTTCCTCGGTCATGCGTGCGGTTGTATTCGTCCAGCAGGGATTCTTCGTTGTAATGGCTCGTCGTATTGTCTTCCAAGGTTGTCGCCTCCATAAACGGATCCAAAATACGTTCGTGTGGAGCTGCAACCTCCCGCTCGAGTGAGTTGCCCTCCTTCGTGCGGTCGGCCTGCTCCAAGGCAACCCGTTCTGCCGCCGCCTGATCGATAATTTCTTGGGCTGTATTCGGGGAATTTGTGCTATTTTGTGCCCCCGTTTGAACGTTTGCCTTGTTCTTGCGAATGGCTTTGGAGATGGTTCTGAAAATGAACCAACCGATGGCAATGGCAATGGCAACTTCGAACTTCATAGGGGTAAATGTAGGAATGCGCCGCTAGAAATGCAACTCAAGAGCCTGGAAATACACGGCTTCAAAAGCTTCGCCGACAAGACCCTGTTCCTCTTTGACAAGGGGATCACAGGCATCGTCGGCCCCAACGGTTGCGGCAAAAGCAATATCGTGGACTCCATGCGCTGGGTGCTCGGCGAGCAGAAAACCCGCAAGCTCCGCTCCGAAAAGATGGAGAATGTCATCTTCAACGGCACGAGCAAACGCAAAAAAGCCCATTTCGCCGAGGTGGTCCTCACATTCGAGAATACCAAAAACATTCTCCCCACCGAATTCACCACGGTCGCCATCAGCCGCAAGCTCTACCGCACCGGCGAAAGTGAATACATGATCAACGGCGTCGCCTGCCGCCTCAAAGACATCCACGACCTGTTCCTCGACACCGGCATCGGCCCCGACAGCTACGCCATCATCGAACTCAAAATGGTCGATGACATCCTCAACGACAAGGAAAATTCGCGGAGGATCCTGTTTGAGGAAGCGGCCGGCATCAGCAAGTACAAGATTCGCAAGAAGCAGACCCTCAAGAAACTGGAAGAAACGCAGGATGACCTCGAAAGGGTGGAGGACATTCTCTTCGAAATCCAGAAGCAGCTCAAAAGCCTTGAAGCACAAGCCAAAAAGGCCCGCAAATACTTCGAAATCAAGGGCGAATACAAGCTTGTGAGTTCGCGGCATGCCTACTTTGCCATTCGTGGATTGCGCGGCAGCTACGAATCCATCGAGAAGGAGGAGCAGACCTTTGGGGACAAACTTGGCGGATTGCAGTCCACGATTGCCAAGCACGAAGCAAGGTTGCAGGAACTGCGCAAGGAGCAGATTGACAATGAAAACCGCCTTTCGGCCTCGCAAAAAGACCTGAATGCGCATATCACCCGCATTCAGGAAATAGAAAAGGAAAAATCCATCAAAAACGAGCGCCTCAAATACCTGCAACAGCGGGAATTTGCGATCGGCGATCAACTCGAGAAGGACCGGAAAAACTATGCGCGGATCAAGGAGGAACTCGAATCCGTGACCTCCAAGCGCATCGAAGTTGCGAAACTCGTCCACGACGGCAACAAGTTGCTCGCCACTCTCAAAGCCGCCAAGGAAGACGTTTCAGGACGATTCGACGAATTGAAACTCCAAACCGAAGGTTATGCAGAGGTGCACCGCACCATGGAGTTGAACCTGAGCCGCCTCGAAAAGGACCGCGAGATCAAGCTCATCCAAATCGATGGCCTCACCAAGGAAATCGAACGCAACGAGGCCGACCGCACGAGCAAAACCGACGAATTGGATTCGTTTGCAGGCACATTGGAGACGTTGACGCTGGAAGTCGCCGAATTGGAGGCAAGTGTCAACAACCTGCGTGCGCTCAAAACGCAAAACGATGCTGATTTGGAAGCGAGCAGCAAGGCGATCGATCAACTCAAGGACGCGATTTACAAAAGCAACCGTGGCTTGGATTCGCGTCAAAACGAATACAACCTTACCAAAAGCCTCGTCGAGAACCTCGAAGGTTTCCCTGACAGCGTCAAATTCCTGAAAAAGGAAGCGAGTTGGATCAAGGAAGCACCCTTGTTGGGTGATATTTTCCTCACGAGCGACACATACAAGGTCGCCTTGGAAAACCTGCTCGATCCCTACATGAGCTACTACGTCGTGGACACCCGCGCCGACGCCATGCAGGCCATTCAACTCCTGGCCAATACCGCCAAGGGACGGGCCAACTTCTTCGTTCTCGAGGAATTGAATACCTATCCCGCGGTCCAAGCGAAGGCGATTTCGGGTGCAACCCCTGCCCTCGAATTGGTCGAAGTCGCCGAAAAGTACCAAGCGCTTGCCGCCTACTTGCTGGACAATGTTTATATGGTGGATGACGAATCCAACATTCCCGCAGAGCTTCCGGAGCAGGCATTTTTCCTGACCAAGTCGGGTTCGATGCAGCGCAAAAAGTATGCAATCGGGGGCGGCAGCATCGGATTGTTCCAGGGAAAACGCCTGGGGCGCGCCAAAAACCTGGAAAAGCTCGCCAAGGAAATCAAGCAGATTGAAAAGGAACTCTCCGAATTGAAAAATGCCCTGGTGGATCAGGAGGTCAAGCATCAGCAGTTCAAAGGACATCAATACGGTCGCGATCTTGAGACGCAAAACAATCTCTATCAGCGCAAACACCGCGATTTGAGCGTTTTGCAAGCCCGCGAAAAGGAATACCGCGACTTCATCACCCGCGCCGGGGAGCGCAGCGAAATCATCGAGCGCCAAATCGTCGAATTGGAGCAACAAACGGAGCGCCTCGGTCCGCAGATTGCCGCGATGCGTGAGGATTTTTCCGTGAAAGCCGCGATTTTAGAGGAAGCCCGCCGCATGTTTGAGAATTGTCAGGCGGATCTCAGCGATAAAAGTCAGGCATTCAACACGCAAAACATTCTCTGCATTCAGCAAAAGAATCAGCTCGACATGCTGGAACGCGACGAGCAACAAAAGCAGTCCACGATCAAGGCCTTGGTGGAAAGCGAGGAGAAAAACCGCCGTGACTTGCAGGAGACGAAGGACAATATCCATTCGCTCGTGCAAAACAACTTGCAAAACGACGACGAGATGGTCGCTTTGTACGAGCAGAAAAAGGCCAAGGAAGACCATACGGGCAAACTCGAGCAGATTGCCGGGCAAATGCGCAGCAACATCAATGCGACCGAGGATCAGATTCGGGCCGGGCGCAAGGAAAAAGAGGAATGTGAGGAGCAGAAGAATGCCATCAAGGACCGCGTCACCGACATCAAGATCCAGCTCAACAGCCTGAAGGAGCGCATGAAGGTCGAATTTGACGTGGACATCAGCGACCTCGACGAATCAGACCTGTTTGAAGGCGGCATCGACGAATATGCACCTGACGCCGTCGAGCATGAAATGGTCAAATTGAGGCAAAAGCTACAAACCTACGGCGAAATCAATCCGATGGCGGTGGAGGCGTATGACGAGATGAAGGAACGTTTTGACTTCATCAACACGCAGAAAACCGACTTGATGGAGGCCCGCAAGACGCTGCTCGATACGATTTCGGAGATTGACACGACCGCGACCGAGAAGTTTACGGAGGCCTTCGTGCAGATCCGCAAACACTTCAAGGAGGTCTTTCAGCATCTTTTTTATGCAGGCGACACCTGCGACTTGGAGCTGAGCAATCCGGAGGATGTGTTGGAGAGTCCGATCGATATCATGGCCAAGCCCAAGGGCAAACGTCCGCTGTCGATCAACCAACTTTCCGGCGGGGAAAAGACGCTGACGGCCGTGGCGCTCTTGTTTGCGATTTACCTGCTCAAGCCCGCGCCTTTCTGCATCTTCGACGAGGTCGACGCCCCGTTGGACGACGCCAACATCGACAAATTCAACAACATCATCCGCGAATTCAGCAAGGATTCGCAGTTCATCATCGTGACCCACAACAAGCGCACCATGGCCGCCACCAACGTCATGTACGGCGTGACCATGGAAGCCACCGGCATCAGCAAGGTGCTCCCAGTGGACTTGGTAGCCCTGAATTTGACGGAGTAAGGTACTTTGAGAGGCGTCGGCGGTTGATGAAAACGTCGGCGGTTGATGAAAGCGTCGGCAGTTGATGGAAGCGTCGGCCGTTTTTAGAAGCGTCGGCCTCCGGCCGAAACGCTGATCCTGCAATCCAGCCTCTGGCTGCACAGCAAGTCCCCAGCGTTCAGTACCGACAAATTATTGCCGCAAATAAACCAACGTGCTGTAGCCAATCGGTTGACTATTCCCATAAATCAAAACGACCATCGAATCTGCATTCGCGGAAATGTATCCATTTGCCTGATAGATCGTTAAGTTGCAGGGAATGTCGGTGCCACTCACATAAGAGAGGCCATTGTTTTCCTCGATTTGCATCACCAATGTCGAATTTCCCGTTCCAAAAACCGGGGAAATGAGAACCTGATCCGCTCTGCCGAGATACGGAGAAAGGCGCACGGTGCTACCGTTGGTCGCGCAATTAAAACCATTTGACTTTGCAGTAAAGTTACCGTCAAGAGAAACGGACGAGGCTGTGATTTGGACGGTGCGACCGATATCAGTGGTGTTGCCATGTCGGTCCGTGACACTGTAAACTTGTTGTTGGAATCCCGGAACATTGACATTGATCGGTTGCGAAACCACCACCTTGTCGGTGATGTCAAGGTCTTCACGGTCAAATGCGATTACCCCACGGTCATCGTAGGCGGATCCATGAAAGGTAGAAACAGTGTCGTTGCCAATCAGTCGCAACACGGGTGGATTTCCTCTGTCGGCACAACCTTGCATCAGCACGACGATGCCAAGGATGAGGATATTCAAAAGTGTAGGCATGGATTTGGACAAAGGCATGGCTAAAGTTAACGGATCATTCGCCGAATTTGCAAGAATTTTTTACCTTTGGGCATGAGCACCCGCAATTCCATCGCCTTCATTACCATTGTGCTAGCGCAGCTTTGTTGGTATTCTCCCTGCAAAGCCCAATTCCAGTTTTTTGGCTTCGAGTTCGGTGGCAGCACCTCGCTTAAGGACTTCATGAGCGGTGAGATATCCTTGAGCTACCTGCGGCAATTTTCAGCAAAGCACGGATTGGGTGCCGAATTAATCCTTCCGCAGACCTTGATTGTCGACCAAACTTCAGATATCGATTGGTTGAATGGCACACCTTGGAGCGGCGAGGCCGAATGGACGCGGAGACAAACCCCAGCTTTAGCCCTCCGCTATCGATTTTTTGTAGGAAACAGCTTTTTTCTCGGATCGAATCTGCGTCTGGGTGCCGTACGTGAAAAGTGCTTTTTGGATCGTGCTTATCAGGAATCCTTCCAAGGCTATGAAATTTTGCCCATTTACTACGACTATCAACTTTTGAATCCTTACTTTCGGATTTCTGGCGAATTGGGTATTCATCGACCGATGGGGAAATGGATGTTCCTTTCGATCTTAGCCAAATGCGGACCGCAATTCACCTTTTCGAGAGCTGGCATCATGGGGGAGATCACGACGCAACCCAATGGAACACAACTTTTGAAATCATACCACGGAGTCGATTTTTATGGTGGTGTCGCCATTGGCTTGGGAGTGAAACTGTAGGCAAGATTGGGCGACACCTACTTAAGCATCAATTAAGGTGACGCATTGGATGTTGGCTGTTATTGCACCAATATCTTTTTACGCACTGTTTCACCCTTGGCAAGCACAACCTCCAAAACATAGTTTCCGGCGGATATCCCGGTAGGCAAATCAAGATGTGCTTCTGTACCTGAGGGGGATAATTCCGCGACCGTCACCCCAAGCAGATTGATCAACTGGATTTGGCGGATGTTTTTAGGCGCAGCAATATGAATGCCCACAGCTGTTGAGGTTGGATTCGGATAAATATCCACCTTGTCCAGCGAGATTTCGTTCGAACCAAGGGTATGGTTGTAGAAGACATATTGCTCACAAAGGCTCTCGGAAAACGAGTTGGTGATCGTTGCGCCCAAAGAAAAATAGCCGGGCGTCAAAAACGGTTTGTATCCCCAAGGACGGTTTAGCCCATATCCATCTGTACATGTGATGCTTGTCACTTGCCCTCCGATATTATAGGTCGTGACAAAAGAAACACACTGCGGATTGGAAGTCGGTTGGTATTCGAGCAGGTTGCATTTCGCCTTGGTAAATTGTCCTTCCTCCCAAGTGCGAGTAACAAAATCATAGCCGTATTGATGAATTTCGCTGCTATTGTGGTAGTAAATCGTTCCTTGATTAGAGCCCTTGTAGGAAACCTGACCATTTGCCGTAGGACTTTCAAAAGAAATCCAGTCATGGGCGTCAAAGTCATACACCATCCCAAGCACTTTTGTATGCACCGAAGTCATGCAGGAAATCACGCCACCTTCCAATTCCGCAACCATTCCATTTCCTTGAAGATACTTTTCGTGCCACGTATGGTCTTCAAAATCATAGGCAAATCCAATCACGGAATTCGCATCGGAAACAAACATTACAATGTTGTTGTCAATCTCAATACCCGTGTAGCTGTATTCGTTAAGACTTGTGGTCATCCAAGCACCCATTGCAGGGTCGTAGATGCCAAATACCAGCGCATTGAAATAGCTGCGGTAAACAATAATGCCATCCTCGACGCGGTCAATGCCCAGGTTGTTTTGCCCTGGAATAACCTTCCAAACAAGTCTAAATGGATCATAGGTCGCCGCATTAAATGCATACTGATTGTGGCAATAGGCGATTCCATTGCGAATGCCATGGTTCATATAGGAGGAGGAACTTGCCAGGTTGATCGACTTGAAGCTGCCACTCGGAGGCGCAGCCGGATCATAGGTGGTTGCATAGCAGGTGCCGGTGTTGGTCGAATAAACGCCGATGCCTTCAGACTCCAGTTTCCATCCGTAACTCGAAAACGAGGTGGTCGCCGGATTTTGCGTGAGGTAATTGTTGGTGGTATACGTGAGCGTGTTCCCATTGACGGTTGCGGTGAGCAATGGCGCGATTCCCCAAGCAGGCGGGGACTGCGGTTTTGCCACGTTGAATGCGGCAAAGAGGATCGCCATGGTCAGGCTTATTATTTTTTTCATCCCTCGACAGACATAAGTTGATGCATTGCAATGATAATGAATTTCTTAGGAAAGGCCAAAAGCGGCTCCTACCTGAAACAATCACCCCCACCAATAAAAAACGGGCAATCCGAAAACGATCCTCTCATTCTCGAATTGCCCGCTTGAGTTCAACTTCCTCAATCCACCTTCGCCATCTTCACAGAATAACTCCGGTCCCCGCTCGTTACGCGCAACACGTACACGCCTGCAGGCAAATTCGTTCCGATCGGATGCAGTGCAGTTCCGGAAACGACTGTTTCCAGTTCCATTTTGCCATTCAGATCAAACAATTGCACTTGGCAATCTGCGCTGAAGTCGGCGCGGCTCAGGTCGATCATGAGATCATTGCCAGCCCAATAGCTGTGAACAGCGGCATTCTGAGCGGTTTCAGCACCTGTGGTTGGCGCGTAGACCACCTGGATATCGTCGATCCACATCTTGCTGCCGTCGACTGCGGTCGCTGCCTCGGAACTTGCCGTGCAGACCACAAGCGCGTACACCGGGGTCGTGCTGCTCGTGTAGACAAATGGCACGGAAAACCGCGTCCAATTGGATACGCTTGCTTGAGGGGTCAAAAATTTGGCTTCTGCATAGACATAAGGGATTGAAGCATTGTCCTTGGGATTGCGCACATCGTAGTCGCCGTGCAGGTAAACCTGCACCTTGCCTTGGTCGCTTCCCGCTACCAAGTATTTGTAATAACCTACGAGGCTGTCAGGACGGCCGGTGAAGGGGTAATTAAAATCTGCATCGGAACGCAAAGTTTCGATATACCCGTCCTGCGGATTGGTATTGGGAGCCTGCACTTTGCCGGTCGTCGCGATGCCGTTGACAGGGGTGCCGAGATAATTTTTGGTGCGCAACTCCGTGCAATACGTACCGGAATTGGGCGATGTCGTCCGGAAGCAACTCTGCGGACCAAAGGATGCCAAACCGCCACCGGTTTTGTTGGAGTTGTAGTCCAACGGCTCTTCGTCGTTGTTGCCGACGTTGGTCCAGTTTTCGAAGCCGACGTTGGGGAGTTGGGTCTGTGCAAAAAGACCGAAAGTCATTCCGATAAACAAGAAGGAAAGTAGTGATTTTTTCATACTCAATAGTTTAAGTCAACAATTGCAACAACATTGAATCCCGGAAACCATTCGAAGGAGGCAGATTTCACCGCCTGCGACGTGTTGATTTTCGGAACCCTCGGCTGCGAAGGACACCATTTCTGCGGTTTTTTGCAAATACCTAGCAGTTGGCGTCCGTTCAAACCCGTCAATGAAATGGAATCGGATGCGTCGTTCACTCCCTTAAAGGCGGGAAAAATCTGGTTTCTTTCGTTTCATTCGGTGCTGCTCGCCTTCGGCGCATTGGCGCAATTCTTTCGTTCGGGTGGGCAGTACTTTTGCAAATCAAACTTCCGTCCCATGTCGCAAAAATTCCGTTACATTTACTTCTAAAGTTCAATGATCCCCAATTCATGGTAGCACAAGAATTCCCGACGGCGATGATCACTTCCGTCAACCGCAGCCCCGAATACACGCTGATCAAGCCGAGCGAGCCGCAGATTACGCTGCTTGCAGGTCTCGGCGTAGAAGGTGACGCGCACATGGGAACCACGGTGAAGCACCGTAGTCGTGTCGCCAAGGACCCTACGCAACCCAATTTGAGGCAGGTGCATCTGATCCACAGCGAATTGCACGATGAAGTCACGGCCAAGGGAATGCCAGTATTGCCCGGTCAAATGGGCGAAAATATCACCACACGCGGGATTGACTTGCTTGGGCTTCCGAAAGGGACGATTCTCCAACTCGGCGAGGCGGCCAAGATCGAAGTCACGGGATTGAGAAATCCTTGCCACCAACTTGACTCCATTCAGCCGGGTCTGTTGCAAGCCGTCCTCGATCGGGATGAAGCCGGGAATTTGATCCGCAAGGCGGGCATCATGGCGATTGTGCTACAAGGCGGGGTTGTGCGGCAAGGAGACAGGATTCTCGTCACCCTGCCCGAAGGTGAGCATCAAGCGTTGGCGCCGGTCTGATTATCTCCAGATTTCTGCCGACCTTGTTACCGGAAATCCAACACCTCAAAATGAAAAGAATCCTCCGCTTCCTCGCGCTCATCCTCCCACTCACACTCGTATTTCACACTGCCAAAGCTTGGTGGGATGTGGGGCACATGGCAGTTGCCCAAATTGCCTACGACGAACTCAAGCCGGGAGCCAAAAAGTGGGCCGACGGGTTGATCGCGACATTGACGGTCAATTATCCGCAGACCCACAATTTCGTGGAGGCAGCGACTTGGCCCGATGACCTCAAGGGACACGGCATTACTGCTTACAGCAATTGGCACTACACCAACATCCCCCTCAACGACAATGGCGTAGCCATTGCTTGCAACGCGACGCCTGAAATCGACGTGATATGGGCGATTGGACAGGCTCGTTCGATTTTGGGCAATCCGAAATCGACAGATGCCGAAAAGGGGCAGTTCTTGGCCTTCTTGATCCATTTTGTCGGAGACTTGCATCAGCCCTTGCACAGCACGAGCATGTACACCAATGCCTTGCCCGGTGGCGACATGGGCGGAAATCTTTTTCCCCTCAAAGACAGCATCCACACCAATTTACACAAACTTTGGGACGACGGCTGCGGCTATTTCGACAGGTTCGGCAAGGTGGACCGTGCTGCTGGGCCAGAGGTTTGGAAAGATACCATTCAAGCCATCGCAAAGGCCGTCACCCAAGCCTATCCTGCCAAGAGCATCATGGGTCTGGACCAATTGGATCCCGAGTTTTGGGCATTGGAAAGTCACAACGATGCCGTCAACTTCGGCTACAAGGGCGTGCAAAGTGTAGATGGCAGCCGTAAAATTTATCTGAAACCCAACGATACGCCGAGCGCACTTTATCTTGAAGTTGCCCGCAAAATTGTGGAGCGGCAAATTGCATCAGGTGGCTACCGTTTGGCGATGATCCTCAATGCCTTATTCGATGCAAAAGCAGGGAAGTAGGCTTATTTTTCATCGACGATAAAGACTTCTACGGTATCGCGCCATTCTTGGAGGGTATCGGCATGTGGTGTGCGAATCCTTGGATACAACCGCAAGGCCTTGATCTTTTTGCCTTGCATGTCCACGGTGTCCGTCGGAACGGTAATCACGCAATGGTTGCCAGAATGGTCGAGTTCAACCGTCTCAGGCCATTTGAGCGAATCTGTTCCCCAATCATAGTCGATGCCGCTGTAGAATTCAGGTCGCATGTCTAGCGAATCATCGACGGGCCAATAAGTCTGCCCCGTGAGAAAAACAAACGGTTCGCCACGACGAAGGAAGAGCGAATCGCTGAATTTGGGCCAAGTATTGCCGAGTTCGTCGCTGTTGGTGCCTACATGCTTTCGGTAGCCCGAAGCCAAGATGGTAAATTCCGACCGCTCATATTGTGGACATTGTGGCGGCGGAGGGGATTTCGGCTTCGTTCCGAGGATATAAGCGATGGCAGCGATGCTGAGCAAATTCGTGACGACCAACAAGTAAGTGACGTAGGATTTCATTTTCGGTGCCTGTCGTGATTCATCCGACTTGCATTCGAAAATAGCCGCTATAGTTGGGATTCCCAAAGTTGCAGGCAACGCATGGCCCAATCCAGTAGAGCAATTTTGAACAATTTCCTGGCTAAACGCTATCTTTGGCGAATGAAGAAACTTGTATGGACCCTCCGAATCTTGTTCGGCATCACTGCCTTGATTAGCATGATCGGCCTGCCAAAACTGGCATCTGCGCAAACGATTGTCGGCGATTGGAAAGGGTTGCTCAAAACCGAGGCCATTTCGCTGCGCGTGGGTTTGCATGTCTCCCAAAGCGATGCGGGTTATTCGGCCAAGTTGGATATCCTCGACCAAGCCGCAAAAGGATTGCCGCTGACCGAATTTGTGTTTCGCGACGCTGAATTGACCTGGAAATTGCAAACGGCGGAATACAAGGGAAAAATGCAGGCGGATGGCAAAATCACGGGAAACTTTCTGCAAAGCGGTCAAGCCATGCCCCTGGATTTTGAACGCGGCGAATGGGTCATCAACCGTTCCCAGGAGCCGAAGGCTCCATTTCCCTACAAAATAGAAGAAGTCACCTATCCCAATGCCTCCGCTACGGACGTCACGCTTGCCGGAACGCTAACCATCCCCGATCAGACTGGTCCCTATCCCGCCGTGATCTTGATTACGGGTTCGGGCGCCAATAACCGCGACGAAGAAATCCTGTTCCACAAACCGTTTTGGATCCTTGCGGACTACCTGAGCCGCAATGGCGTGGCAGTTTTGCGCTTTGACGACCGAGGCGTCGGTAAATCCACGGGCAAACATGCAACGGCGACTTCGGCTGACTTTGCGACGGATGCCTTGGCGGGTGTCACCTACTTGCAATCTCGCAAGGACTTGCAAATCTCCAACATCGGACTGATGGGCCATAGCGAAGGCGGTGTCATTGCCCCGCTCGCAGCAAGCCAATCTGATGCCGTCAAATTTGTCGTGATGCTCGCAGGCACCGGTGTGCGCGGCGACGTGCTGATGGCTGAGCAAACGGAACTTGTGATGCGGGCCAACGGTAATTCGGAGGAGAGGATCATGAAGG
Source organism: Bacteroidota bacterium (assembly GCA_016718825.1). Classification (NCBI taxonomy): domain Bacteria; kingdom Pseudomonadati; phylum Bacteroidota; species Bacteroidota bacterium. Next base: position 25,118 of record JADKCL010000046.1, read on the forward strand.
CGAGGCAGGTGAATTCAGATATTTACCGGATCATCATTAAGTCCAAAACCATCCGACAGGCCAAAGGAAAGTTGGAAAAGCGTCTCATGAAGGAGGCCAAAATGGATAGCACCCTCAATGAAGCGTCCATTAAATCCATGGTTGCGCAGGTCAACAATGTCTGGTTTCGTTACTTCATCAAGCACGATCCCGCGGCGGTTTTGCAAAAGGTAAAATGTCCGGTGCTTGCAGTCAATGGCGAAAAGGACATTCAAGTGCCATCAAAATTGAACTTGGATGCAATCGAGGCCGCGCTGAAATCCGGAGGAAATCAGGACTTTACGATTCGCAGTTTCCCTGACCTCAACCACCTTTTCCAGCATTGTACGACTTGTAGTGTTGGTGAATACGCGCTTTTGGAAGAGACGTTTTCACCCGAGGTGATGGCCTTCGTAGGGAAATGGATCTTGGAAAAGGGGAATTGACGGCAGATGCTGCTCAAGGGAAATCGTGCCCGAATTTGCCAGATTGAGGCATAGGGCCATCGATGACATAGTCCTCAAATGATCTTGGTTGCTGCCGGGAGGGTGGATCTACACGAAGGTGATTCATCCGTTCCGGGTAGGCCATCGTCAGGAGTTCGCCCTTCATCGGTTCCTGCGGCGAGGCAATGTCCTGGGGGATCAAGTCCGACATTTGCGCGAGTATCGCCGAATTGTCAGACTTCAGAATGTGTTGAATCAAGTTCAGTTTCAGCGTATCAAATGTTGGAGAGGTATTCATAATCCAAACCTACAGCCCCAAACGGGAATCGTTCATGCATGGGAATTGCAAAAAATTGCAACATTCACATCATGGGGAAAAGCAAGCGCCGCAGCAAATCCAACATTCGCTGCGGCGCTTACACGAACGATCGTTTTAGTGATGGTGCATTCCGGCCTCTCCTGAAGGTTTGGGCGCATCTTGCGGCGCCACTTTCCACTCAATCGGATCCGTTTCGGCGGTCATGCGATGCAATTGCCCACGAATGTCCCCGAAATAGGATTCGCCCGTCGTATGCAAATTGAAATATAGATCTCCTTGCTCGGCAAGGTACTGCATGCCGCCGATCGTGGTGAACTTGTCCTTGAGTCCGGGTGCGATCGGGCAACCCATCGTAATGGCACCGATCAGGCCTTCTCCCGCTGCCACGACGGCTTCGACCTCCTTGTTGGTCACTTCGATCGCCAAAACGCCGTCGTCATTGAAGTTTTTCTGGATATCGGTCGTCATCGAAAAGTCAATCGCGATGGGTCCGAGCATGCTAGGCCGTCCGCAATGGATATGAAACATGTTGACGTCCTTGATGTTGACATCGGTGACCTCGACCTCGATGATCGCCTTGCTGAGATCCTTGGTGAAGCTCACCTTTCCATGCCCGCGGTCTTTGCGGTCTGCGCGCAGCCGCGAAGGCGTTGTGGATTTGAATTGGGCCGGGGTTGATTTTGGCGTGTCTTTTTCTTCGCCTCCTTCCTGATGTGGGCTGAGGTAAGCCTCGTAGACAAATCCGATTTCCTTGCCACGGTCAGCCTCATTTGCGCCGCCGGACTGGGTGATGTACGTGGTGGAATCGCCACTTGGCACGGTAAGCGGAGCATCTGTGGAGGCGCTATGGGAGCAACCCAGGAGCATGGAGGACATGAGCATTCCTTGTTGCTGCAAATGCATACACGATGGACTTTTTCATAAATTTTGTGTTGATGAACAATTGCAAAAACTGTGGATGTCAGCAATATCGCATCGATTTTCCAAAATCTAAAATCGGATGACGTTAAAATGTTATGAGGACCAGATATAGCTTTATTTTTTATGCATTCAGGGAAGGCCATCGCGATGAGCATCCCAACAACAAGGACTTGTGACCATGGCCGCATTTTGGGGACGAATGGGGATCTCGGCAGGTTAGGAAGTGTGCTTGTCTGGACCTTCTCAGGTAAGTCGGGCACCTTGTATTCGATTTGTAACTGGCCTTGAGGGTCTTCATTTCCGAAGCACTGCACGGAATCTAGAGTTGGGTGTGGGCCGGATTTTTCGTCTCGTGGCAAGCGAAAAAAAATAGGAGTGGGGCAATCAGCCGAGGCTTCTCCTCACAATGCCTTGAGCAATGGAGGCACACCTGTTGTTGAGGCTGTTCGGGCCAACCAAACACCAATGAAACTGGTACTTGTAAAGGTCCCTATTCCCATAATCTATCATCGAAAAAGCGCACAGTGCCCCTTTGGGGGCCTGGCAGAACAGTAGAATGAAGACTTTAATGGCTGAACATCCCTAATAGAATGAAGGGGACAGACGTCTGACGCAGATTGCTGGAGATATTATTTTCGATTGATCTGTGAGGTAATGGAACCATCTGTGATTTTGTCATCCTCTGCTAGTAAAAATGCTTTAGAGAGCACTACGGATAGGCCACTATCTCCCTCAAATGGAAGGAAAATATTCTCCGTACCAGTTTTTGCTGATCGATCGGGAACAATGCAAAGGTACTGATCATTCGGTTCCATCAAGATATTGGTACTTCCAATGTGAATTTTGTAAGTGCGAAGCTTTCCTTTGACTACAAGGAAGTTCCCAACAATTTGGGCAACGTTTTTGACTTTGAGTCTTGGAATGAGGCCTGCAAGAATTTCTTTCCGCATTTTGGCAACTTCATTCAAATCCCCAAAGCTGTAGGTCTGCCAATAGTCCCGGTAAGCTGGTATTCCTCCAGAATCCTGCCAAGTGGGGTCATTACCTACGCTTGCCACGCCAACAAATAGATCCACATCGCGCATCGCCTCTGAAAATGGAATCGGAGGTACCGCAATCAATTCAACTGGTTGTTCCGTGGTTGTGCTGACGAACCGCACCTGATCAGTGGCAATGTAGTTCCAAATACCTGTGTCGTTGAATGCATCGTCTGCATTCACTCCGGTGACCCAATATTCGACACGAAGACCAAATTCGGGAAGAGCCAATGTGGCTAATTCGCCTTCTCGACCATCATCATACGCTCCCAACAGTGCATATTTCCAACCTCTTCCTTTGGCCAAAGAATTGAACTGATGTTGTTTGAGAACATGAGCAGCCATCCGATTGCTGTACGTTCTTGTATTGATTTCAGCCTCGGTGAGCAAATATACTTCTCTAAATCCTTGCTTCAAAGGCTGGAGAATTTGATGTTCGATGAGAAACTCGCGCCAAATTTTGATTTCTGCCACCGAAGATAGTGCTGGATGCCAGAGGGAAACTTCTGCATTTTCGTCGATGTGGATTGTTTGCCCTTTCGCGTTGACCCAACCATCTTCAAACCATATTGCGGCGACAATTTCTTCACGATTGTGAAAATTCCAAATGAGCTTTTTTGTCAAAAATGACATGAACCCGTGTTGCAAATAATATTGCTGAAAATAAGATGATTTCAATTTGCGGTCACTGCGTAGCATTCGGTCGATGCGGTCACGTTGTGCTGTCGAAGCCTGCTCAACTTGTTTGACCACCAATTTCATTTTTTTGAGCTTGGCAAGATGGTTGGTTTTTACAGCTGTAGGTTCAGATTTTTGGAGTGTCCCATCGGGCTTGTACCATTGTTGTTTAAGCTTCCCCGGAGAAATAATCTCCAATTCAAAGACAAACCCATCAAATTCCCAGCGTCGTTTTCCGTTTTTGAATCCAAAGTCGTCGACCGCCAAATCCTCAATTTCAGCAACTGAGATCCCTGCTGATTTTGCAGCATCGGTGAGATATTTTTCGATCAATGCTTGCGTAGATGCTTGCTTGATTCGCAATTTCAGCCGAGAAAGGTGGCTGATCCCCTCTAGGCCTTTTGACTTGTATAAAACAAAAAGACAAGCATTGCCAAGTGATGCCGCTGCTGGACCTTTTGACGGAATCTTCCGGTAGCAACGCTCTGCAAGCTGAGCAACGGTGTGCAAAGTTTGTGTATCATGAAAATTTGCACACATCCAGACAAATCCTTTGAGTGCTTCCAAATTAACGGAAGTGATGAATTCGTAACTCGTGGAATGATATTCGCGACCTTGATAAATTTGAGTATGTTGCGTGATTTTTTCTTTAAATCTTATGACGAATTGAAGCCATTCAATCAATGTAATTTTAAATTTGTCAGGCCCAAGCGCTTTGAAGAGTGTCTTGGATGCTTCCAAATATTTGGTGCTGGGTTTGCTACCTGAGGCCGTTTGTGCAAGCGTGATCATGGGATACCAATGATTGCGTTCCGCAGGAGTCAACTCAGTAATTTTTTGGTTTGCAAAAGTTGCAAACTCGTCGTCACCTAAAAATTTGGTAGGTTTTACCGATGGTATTCCTTCCGAATCCGGGAAAAGTAACGCATCGATTTTTTCCGCCAGCTTGATGCGTTCCTTCTCATCATAATAGGAATTCACCGCTTTAATGTCGGTGATCAATTGTTCCATGGTGTTGCGAAGGGATTCAGAGATTGGGTTTCCCTTCCGCTGTGACGCCACTTGGTTTACAAGTTGGTTGATGGGCCAATGATTGATGCCTGAATGGAGATGGTACTTGCTCTCCCTGAACGTTTTGACAAGCAATACCACATCGTCATCGTCCATCATCAGTTTGGTCTTTAAGAGTTGTTTGATAAAGATTAGACGCAATTCTTTGAGATGCTGTTCCGGGTGGTCGTAAACGTATTTTCTTTCCTGAATGGCGAAGGCATGAATCTTTTTGCAGCAGTCCACAATGAATGCAATTCGCTTTTTGTCATCCCAATTCTTAACCAAATTCTGATAAACGTCCCATTCCGTAGCTTTTGCATCATAGATATAGGCTTTGCTTCCCTTTGCTTGGGCCAACGCCTGATTGAGTATCTCATCAAATTCGTCGACAATTTTTTGGGATTCCTGTATTTCGCCTTTTCCTTTAGCGGCTTCAGTTGGTTTTGGGGATGAATTCGCCGATTCAATTCCCAGTGCTTTTTTGATTTTATCGAAAATGCCCATCGTTTAGCCTCCTACAAGTGGTGTCAATTTCACGAAACTCACGATCATGTCTCCGGTTAGAAGCACTTCCTGATCCAACGTTTCAGCCTGAACATTGTCGATCAGGATGAAGTAACCGTTGCGTTGGAAAGCGTCAAGGGCAATATAAACTTGTTTCTCTGCATCTATGGGCTGTTTGGTTTTCATTCGCATCCCGTTAATCGTCTTCTCAGCTTCGGTTGGCTCGATTAACCCGTTGAAGTATTCGGGTAGTTTCTTGTTGTAGTTTTCAACCTCATATTTAACCCGTTCCGAAATAATTTCTCTGACCAAAACGCATTCGGAAGCGAAACTGAGGGAAATTTCATGCAAAATTTTACCTGCAAACGTTGTATCGTGGATTCTAATCTCCGTTGATATTGCCATGATGATCTTGAGGAAGGGGATTAGCTTCCATACCAAAGCTAATCGTTGGAAAGCCAATTTGCAAAGATGCTGCTGAAACTTCCTTTCATGCCTATTTTTGCGAGGCACCACAACCAAGAAACCTTCAACCGAGGGTTTCGATGGGTGCTTTACCTTGAAGGTTAGGCTGTTGGAGTACTAAATTTTCTTGAGTGCTAAAGCGTTGAGGTCCCTCTAAACGACAAACGGGTCAATAGACCTAGCTCAAAATGCATTAGAAAAGCAAT
>JADKCL010000047.1 GCA_016718825.1 Bacteroidota bacterium
GGAAATGGTATCGGGACAACCACTCGCTTGTCGGGGTTAGGAACTATCCTTATACTGGTATCGTGGCTGACCGGGAATTTGGAGGGCTGCTGTTGGGAGGGCACTTTCAAGTCACTACCGGAAATCCAGGCTGCGGATTTGGAAGCTTTATTTGGGAGGAATCCTGGGTCATGCGCGTTGATAGTCTTGGCAATCCTTGGCAGCAAACCAGATTCTATGGGTACGCTGGAGAACGGCTCAATGAAATGCATCAGGACGGTTTGGGCTACGCTTACATTTCCAAGGATGTTGTAGGAACCCAAATCCCATGTTGGTCAAAAGTGTTTACTCCCGAATGCATTCGTACGAGCCCGTCAATGCTTACAAACTGTATAACAAATGGACTAAACACTTACACACATGGTTACAAGACCCACCCTGCGTCATTCTCAATGGTCAATCTCAGTAGCGCGGTGATCCCATTTAATCTTGTACCTATCGCCACTTCAACGTACGTTTTTGGGAGCATGTATCTGAATTGCCAATCATGCCCAAAGCCGATGGCGAGTTTCACACATCAGACCAACCAGAATACTGTTGTATTTCAAGACAATCTATATAATTTTCAATCCCTGCACTGGGACTTTGGCGATGGGCAAACAGATACCATCTTGGATCCCATTCATGTGTATGCACAGGCAGGAATCTACAATGTCTGTCTGATTGCAACAAATGGCTGCGGAGCCGACACCATTTGCCATTCGGTTCAAGTGACCTGTGGACCCAATAATTCACCGCCAACAATCACGAATTTAGGACCGACTTCTTTTTGTCTTGGTGATTCGGTAATACTGATATCAAGCGTTGGCATCGGGAATATTTGGTTACCAAGCGGGGATACCACCCAGAGTTTGATCGTGAGAACTTCAGGGCTCCATTCAGTATTTCAATCGCAAGGAGGTTGTACCACTTTGCCTTCGGCGAACGTTGCTGTTACGGTTTTTCCACCCCCTTCTACGCCAACGATCACGGCCCAGCGGTCCACTGACCTTCTGCCAAGGCGATTCCGTACGATTGACTTCCGGCAATGCAAGCAGCTACCATTGGAGTAATGGCGACACAACCCAAAGTATTGTCGTTTGGAACCCAGGAAGTTATTCGCTGACCGTTTCCGACATCAATGGCTGCACGGCCAATTCGAATGCAGTGTCTGTTTCAGTAAATGCATTACCAGCGATTCCTTTGATCGCCGCAAGCGGTCCGTTATCCTTCTGCCAAGGCGATTCAGTGCTATTGACTTCCAGCTTTGCAAATAGCTACATTTGGAGCAATGGCGACACAACCCAAAGCATCTTGGTTTGGAATTCAGGGATTTATTCCCTCACCGTTTCCGACATCAATGGCTGTACGGCTACTTCGAATGCAGTTTCTATCTCAGTCAATGCGCTTCCTGCCATTCCAGTGGTCAGTTTCAATGGACAAATCCTGAGTACCCAAGGAGGGTTTTCCTATCAATGGTACTTGAATGGAGTTCCTATCGTAGGGGCGACCGACTCTGTTTATCATCCACTTACCAATGGCGATTATTTCGTCGTTGTGGCTGATTCATTCGGATGTATTTCTCAATCAGCGATTTTGACAATTACAATTGTTGCCACAATGGCTCCAAGGAACATTGACTTTGCGCTCGTACCCAATCCAACAACCGGAAAATTTAGAATCATCACTTCAAATGAAGGAATTGAAGATATTCTGATTTACAACGCGTTGGGAGTAAAAGTATTCAGCTCACCAAATTACCAACAGGAAATCGATCTCTCTGGCTTTTCCAAAGGCTCTTATTTCGTAGTGGTCCACCATGATTGGGGGGTTTGGAGGTCAATTCTCTTGCATTTGTAGCGGCAGTGATCTTTGAATCAAATTCCGATATGGTCTAACAATTCGTTTTCTTTTCAACAATCTTTCATATTTTCCCCTATCTTCACCCCATGAGCAGGGACTACAACGAAGACACTGTCGAATCCGCTACACAGGATGTGCTCGAGGCGCTTCAATGGACAGTTGTTACGGCTTATACCAAGGAAACCTTTGGCCCCAATGGTCTGCTCGGTCGCGAGACAAAATCCGAAGTCATTCTGCGACGCTACTTGCGCCAAGCGCTACAGAAATTGAATCCCGGGCTTCCTGAAACAGCTTACGATCAGGCGATTGAAGCCCTCGAACAAAAAAGCGCAGACAAGACGCTCGCACGCATCAACAAGGAAAAGTACAAGCTGCTCAAGGATGGCGTGGAAGTCAGCTTCACCAATGCAGCCGGCGAATTGGAGAAACCCAGGCTCAGAGTATTTGACTTTGACAATTTCGAGAACAACCATTTCCTTGCAGTACGACAATTGGAAATCGTGGGCGAATTGTACCCTCGGAGGCCCGATATTGTTGGGTTTGTGAATGGCATTCCGCTGGTTTTCTTCGAACTCAAGGCCCATTCCAAAGGACTGCGCAATGCCTTCATTGAAAACATCACCGATTACAAAGACACCATTCCGCATGCCTTCCACTGCAACGCCTTCATCATCCTGAGCAATGGGACCGAAGCCAAAGTGGGCACCGTGACAAGTCCTTTCAAGTATTTTCTGGACTGGAAACGTATCACCGAGGAAGAAGAGGGCATTGTAAGCCTCGATACCATGCTCCGCGGCACCTGCGCCAAGGAAAACTTGATGGATATCTTTGAGAATTTCCTGCTGTTTGACGACAGTGGCGATGATGTGGTCAAAATCATGGCCAAAAATCACCAATTTATTGGCGTCAACAAGGTCATCGACAAGGCGCAGAGCATTGAAGAATTGCAGGGAAAATTGGGCGTATTCTGGCATACGCAAGGCAGCGGGAAGTCCTATTCGATGGTGTTTATTGCGCAGAAAATTCACCGGAAATTTGGCGGAGCCTATACCTTCCTGATTGTGGTGGACCGCAGCGAATTGGAGCGACAATTGTACGATACATTCACGGCGGTTGGCGCAACCACAGGCAAGGAAGTTGTCGCCAAAAGTCGGGATCATTTGCGGGAATTGCTGAAGGAAAACCACCGCTACGTCTTCACCTTGATTCACAAATTTTCCATTGATCCGACCAAGGAAAGCGAATATCCCGAGATCACCGACCGGAAAAATATCATCGTGATTTCCGACGAAGCGCACCGTACACAGGCAGGCACATTCGCCCGCAACATGCGCTTCCATGGGATTCCGAATGCCTCCTATTTGGGCTTTACAGGTACGCCGATTATCAAGGATGAGGAGGAACTGACCAAAAACATCTTCGGCGAATATGTCTCGGTCTATGATTTTAAACGCGCCATCGACGACCACGCCACACTACCCCTGCGCTATGTGAACAAGGGTGAAAAATTGGGGATTGACAATCCGCAGCTCGACGAACAAATGGCGGAGATCCTTGAAAACGAGGACCTTGACGACGACCAAAAACGAAAACTAACCTACCTTTTCCAGAAGGATTACGTGGTATTGACCGCCGAGCCACGGCTGGATGCCATCGCCAAAGACCTTGTATGGCACTTCAACGAAAGAGGCTACCAAGGCAAGGCGATGTTGGTCGCGCTCGACAAACCGACTGCGGTGCGCATGCACGCGCTGATCATGAAATATTGGCCGCAATATGTTGCAGAACTCCAACAACGCATCAAGAAAGCGGCTGATGTGGAAGAGGAACAGGAACTGCGGAGAAAACTGGCCATCGTCGAAAAAACCGAAGTCTGCGTGGTGGTCAGTTCGGAGCAAAACGAAGTAGACAAGTTCCGAAAGCTGGACCTGGACATCGCGCAACACCGCAAAAAGATGGTAGAGCGCAATCTGGAAAAGGAATTCAAGACGGATGAGCACCCCTTCCGACTGGCAATCGTTTGTGCCATGTGGATCACGGGTTTTGACGTGCCCTCCGTCTCGACCGTTTATCTCGACAAACCGATCAAAGGTCATACGCTCATGCAGACCATTGCGCGCGCCAACCGCGTGTACGACGATGAAAAGGAAAATGGGCTGATTGTGGACTATGGCAACGTATACAAACAGTTGGAAAAGGCCTACGCGATTTACGGCGAAGGCGGAAGCACTGGTTCTGGAGAGGGCAAGGGCGAAGGCAAGCCAGTGGAATTGCTGGAAAGTTTGGCGACCGAGTTGCAGGAATCCATTCGGCAGGCAAGAGGCTATCTCAAGGAATTGGGATTTGACTTGGGACTGCTGAGCAACACCACTGCAAAACCGATGGAAAAGTTGGCATCTATTGCCAAAGCCAAGGATTGTGTTTGCCTCAATGATACGACACGTACGAAGTTTGAGATGATGGCCCGCGAGGTCTTCCGAAAGTACAAAGCCCTTTATCCTGAGCCGCAATGCAAGCCCTTTTTGCGCGAATTCAACGCCATTGAGGCCATTTACAGCCAAATCAATCAGCTCACGAAGCAAGCGGACGTCACCGAGGTCATTTGGAAATTGCAGCAATTGGTGGATCAGAACGTTCAGCTATTGCCCGGGCAACTCGGTGACAACGAGGCGGTCGAGATTGACTTGTCCAAATTGGACTTTGACAAACTGCGTGCGGCATTTGCCAAAGTGCAGCACAAGAACACCGCTGTATATGATTTGCAACAAGCCATAGAAAAGAAACTGGAACAGATGCTTCGCGAAAATCCCCTTCGAATGGACTTTCACGAACGCTACGTCGAGATCATCGAGGAATACAACCAAGGCAAAAACTTGGAAGACACGATCGCTGCGTTTGACAAGTTGAGCGCCTACCTCCGGGACCTTGCCGTCGAAGACGCGAGAGCGATGCGTGAAAATCTGACCGAGGAATCATTGGCCATCTTTGACCTGCTTCGATCGGGCAAAACGCTGACCTCCGACGAATTGAAGGCCGTCAAAAAGATTGCTGTGAGCCTGTTGAACGATCTCCAAAAAGACAAAATCCGGATCGCACGTTGGCGGGAAAGCCTACAAATCACCGCCAAAGTTAAAATGAGCATCATCGATGCCCTGCAATGGCTCCCGCAACAAAGCTATACCGATGACGATGTCACAGACCGCACATTTCGCCTCTACCAACATATCTACTCCAATTATCCAGGAGGCAATGAGGATCCTTACCGAGGCCGGGACTTGCGGGCGGGCTAAAAAAGGCTGCATTGCGATTTCATTCTCGAAGAAGTTTACCCCCAATTACCCCTCCACCCCATACCCAAAAATCTTCAAGATATGGTCCCCGACCACCTCCACCTCCACGTATCCGTATTTCCAGATGCCGGCGTTTTTCCAGCGGAAGGCGACGTAGCGACGGCCTAGGTTTTGCCAATGGTCTGCGCGGGTCTTCCTATCGTCGATGACCGTACGGGCACTGTCATATTGCACTTCTAAATCGGAATGGTAAAACGCGAAATCAAAACGATCGGAGGCCCAAGGACTTCCGCTGTGAATGGTGTCTCCGAATGCATGTCCAATGGGATATTGCAAGGTATCAAGGACTTCGAAGGTAGATGGATTCTGGCAGAACGTTCCGGCGGCACGGTTGTAATGATAAATATGGCCATCGGTTGAGTCTAAGTTCCATTCTTCGCAGTGCCAAATCGTGTCAACCACTTCCGCAAAGGCAATCTCTGCAATGGGAGAACTGACGACCGAACTCGTTCCGTGATTGTAGGAAACACCAGAACTGGAGCCCGAATATTGCGAAGTATTATAGTCTAGTTTGTAGCCGAGGGCGCTGTCTAACAAGACCTCATATTGAAAGCCCGAAGCTGCTCCGCACCCAAAAGGCAGTGTGAGAGCGGAGTGTGAGAGCGAGAGTGGCACTACTTTTTCACGGGACCTTTGGATCGTTCGCCCGCAAAGGAAATGTCGATCCGGCCAATCGGAATAGACCCGAATGCCTCCAAAAACGTTGTGGGTTACTCTGCAAACATCTCGCTTGCATGCACGATGAATGCACCACCCGACCGCTTCGCATAGATCAAAAGGACAGGACTCACCGCCGTTTTCCTACCATCGGGGTACGTGAGCGAAATCCCCCAATCGTCTCCAATCGACATTGGCAGGCCGTAGTCGTCCTCAAGCCGCATCGATTTCCCTGCAGGAATGGTCATGGAGTAGGCAATTTCTGTGGGCCGTTCAGGCGCATAAAAATGGGCTGTCACTGCATGTTGCAAATCATTGTCCACCTCGACTTTTGCAACAACGATCTTCGCCTTCTTCCGAATTGCATCAATGTTGTCCGCATTGTAGGACAAATCCTCCGACAAAAGTTCCAATTTTCCACGGGAATTATTGACTTGTTGGGCTCCAAGAAAAATGGTGATCTTCTGGACTTCGAGTGAGTCCGGCCCAAACCATGATGCCCACCAGGTTAATTTGAGGCTCCAGAGACCGTTGACTCGGTGAGAAGTTTATCGTTGAGGAGAAACTGATAGCGGGTACCGTTTTTTACAATGGTGAAGCGATTGGGAACAGGCTGATTCGCGGAGAATTTGTTGATCTTACAGTCCGGCGTGCCTAACGGATCGCCCACCCGCGGCGGGCAGGGTTCCGCACCGCCTCGAAGAAACGATAGATTTCGATTGATGGACTGCCGGATGAATACCCCTCCATCGTTGAGGCCGAAGTCAAGGTTGTTGCCAGTGAGAAAATCGCCATACATGACGCCGTAACTTTGACCGGGATCGCCGGAGAGCATTTGCAGACTGAATTCAATCGTGAAGTTCTCCTGCCCGAGCAATTCGGGGAAATATTGGCCGGTCACAAATCCTTGGTTGCCCCCGACGATGAAATAACTTCCATTTTGACTTCCGCGATGATGGCGCGCCCCAAATCATGGCCGGTCCACCAGCTGCGGGAATTGTCGTTGAAGTCTTCGGTGATGACGGTCTGGGCAACAATTGCCTTCGCCTGCAAGCCGAAGGTGGCGAGGAGGATGAATCTTAACAAGAAATTGCGCGGGCTTTCATGGGCTTTGTTGCTCAGTTGAATCTGAGCAATGCAAAGCTGCAGGGAATTGGGTGCACCAATGACAGTGAGGATCAATCGGAAAACTGATTCTCGTCAGGGAAATGCTGCTGCACGACTAAGCGGAAAGCCGGCAGAACCAAGTTAGTGTGAGTCCGAGTGTGAGCGCGGAGGGTTGGCCGCTGCGCGGCTCAGAAACCGTAAGCCTCGTTTTCTTCGGAGAATTCGAGGGTGCTGAACCTTGGGTTGACTTTGATCTCGCTGTATTCGTATTTCTCGAAGAGGCCTTTGTCGTCGTAGAACAGTTGCACCACGGGCAGGTGCGTTGTCGGATCGATCACGAGCACCATTTCCTTGCTGTAGGCCGTTGGGACTTTGATGACCTGCCCTGCAGTCACATCAAAATAGTCATCGCATTGAGGATTGAGCTCGAGCAACTTGTAGCTCGGCACGCCCAACTTGGCATCAATTTTCAGGAGGTCTTCGCCAGCCGCAACGGTGTAGTTCACGAATTTGTAGTCAGGATGCGTGATTTTGATGACATCGTGCGGCTTGCCGTACCAGTTTTCCTTGCCGACATATTTTGCGCGTTCGTCGAGGTCCTTGCATTTGCCCAACAGGTGACGCAACACGCGCTGCACGCAGCCAAATCCCGTGGAAGTAATGTGATGGTGCTGATCGTCCAGCATTTGTCCGCCATCGGGGCTCAGGCTGATGTTGACCCAAGGAAATTGATTGGGGTGGATGTAGGCTTTTCCGTCGTTGTAGCCTTCGCCCCAGAGCAACTCCGTGCCTTCGTTGGGATTGATGTTGTACACGTAGACTTTGTGCGGCCTTGTATTCACCTTCACCCGGATGTCGCCACTTTCCATCTTTCCATTGACGCGCTCATACCGTTTGACGCGGCATTGCAGCGTAACCATGCCATCAAGCGTACGCGACGCGGTTTCTAACATGGCGCGTGCCGACGCAGTAGCGGAGGCTTGACCATTCACCTGTCCCGAAAGGGCAATCAACAGCGAGAGAGATAGAAGCAGTTTTCCAGAATTTAACATCGTCTTACAATACATTTGGTTCTTCAGCATAACATATCAACGCAACAATTGATACGTCATGATAAAATAACGGAATTTTTGAATTCAAAGGGCTGCCACAGGGTCGGGCTAACGACATTTTTTTCAGTTTTGTGGTCTTTGCCACTTGGTTTGGACGCCAGGACGCGAAGAATAGGAAGAACTCCTTCGGGCCTAAATATCAAAATTTCAGCGAATTAGGATGTGCCCCCGCAGTTTTTTGCCACCAAGACACCAAGACACCAAGTTATGCGTACTTTTCTTGGTGGCAAAACAATCAGAATCCGTATTCCTCGTTGTCCTCGTTGAATTCCATGGTATTGAACCTTGGGTTGATCTTCAATTCGGAGTACTCATACTTCTCAAACATTCCTTTTTCGTCCTCAATGACCTGCACGATCGGAAGATGGAGATCAGGATCAACGAAGATCGTGATTTTGGGTGCATAGACATTCGGCACTTTGATGACCTGCCCAGCCTTGACGTCAAAAAAGTCGCTGATGCCGGGGTTCAATTCAATGATTTTATAAGCTGGAACGTGCAGCTTGGTGTCGATTTTGAAGAGGTCCTCCCCTGCCAAGACAGTGTAGTTCTCGATCTTGTAGTTGTCGTACTTGATCTTGATCACGTCCATCATTTTGCCATACCACTTCTGCTGCCCGCCATAGGAAACATACTTGTCAAATTCATGGCCGTATTTGGAAAGCAAGTGCTTGACGATGCCGTTGCTGTAATCAAATCCGACAGCGAAGAGGTTGTGGTGCTGCTTGTCCAACAATTCACTGCTGTTGGGGCTGAGGCTGACGTTGACCCAAGGGAATTTGTTGGGGTGCACGAAGACCTTGTTGCCGTTCCAACCGTCGACATAGAGCAACTCGGCCCCTTCGTCGGGAGTGATGTTGTACACGTAAATCTTGCGTGGCTTGCTGTTGACACGGAATTTGAGGTCACCACTTTCCATTTTCCCTTCGATGCGTTCCAGGCGCTTGACGCGTCCTGTACATGTCACGACCCGATCCATGGCCCTCGACATTTCATCGACAATCACACGTGCCTTACTGGGTGCTGCTGCAACGGCAGTCTGCCCGTTTACAACTGCTGTGGACACGAGGAAAAGGAAAAAAAACAGGGAAATTCTTTTGTACAACTGCATTGCTTACGTGAGAATAATTGGTGAATACTCCGTCAAAACTAATATTTTTCAATTCAGGTTAAGGCAATCCAACGTTGGAATCATTCAAATTCCACGGCGCTTTGGTATTCCCTCTCAAAAACCATGCCCGGATCAGGATCGTAATCGGGTCCGAATACCTCGGCAAACACTTCCTTGGCTGTCGGAAGGCAATCGTTGATCCATTTTCGCCCGAAGTAGAGCATGGCCGTGCGCCGCACAAAAAAGTCGGAAAAGGTCATGACGCCCTCATGGTGAATGGTATACCGAATGGTGGACCTCAAAATCGACAACTTATCGGTGCCTCCGGCCGCAACGATGATGGCCTCCGTATTGCTTCCAAACAAACTGTCCAGCCAATGTACTTCGACTTTGTCTACGGCATATTTCAGCGATAGCCGGTACACGTTTCCTTCCTCTTCATTAGAGGAAAAGAACTCGAATCCCGAATAAAAGATCTTATGCGTTTTGCAGGGGCCGAATGTCTTCTTTTCCGCAGACTTGCGCATGCGCTTGGCGACCACGTCCACCACTTTTTCCGCCATTTTCCGGAATCCAGTGAGCTTTCCGCCTGCGATCGTGATCAAACCTGACTTTGCGAAAAACAATTCGTCTTTGCGACTTAACTGAGAGGGATCTTTTCCAACCTGATGGATCAGCGGTCGGATACCTGCCCAAGAGGATTCGATATGACTTCGGTTGAGCTCTGCCCGCGGAAACATCCGGTTCACGGCTCCCAAGAGGTAATCGACGTCGGCGGAAGTCACTGCGGGATGGTCCAACAATCCGTTGTAATCTGTATCGGTGGTTCCAAAATAGGTCCAATCTCCTCTTGGAATGGCGAAAATCATCCGGCCGTCGCCTACATCAAAATATACTGAATTCTGCACCGGCAACGCTGAAGCAGGCACGACGAGGTGCACGCCTTTGGTATGGTGCATGCGTTTTCCTTCAAGCGACCTGTCCATCTGTCGAATCGCATCCACCCATGGTCCGGCAGCATTGATAACGTACTTCGCTTTGACTTCAAATTGCTCGGAGCCCCTTTTGTCAACGACTTTTGCGCCGACAACTGCCCCGCGCCCGCTGTAACACAACTGCTCCACCTTGGCGTAATTCAAGGCAATCGCACCGTGTTTTACAGCAGTTTTGATGACTTCGATGGTCAATCGCGCATCGTCTGTCCGGTACTCATGGTACAAGCCTGCGCCGAGCAATCCGCCAACCTTGAGCCAGGGTTCAAAATCTGCGGCCTCTTCGCGGGTGAGCATCGTGCGACGTTCGCTTTTGCGCACCCCCGCAAGCCGATCATAGAGCCATAGGCCCCATCGCAGCGCAAATTTGCTGAATGTGCCGCCTTTGACGATGGGCAACAACATCTGCTCCGGATGGACGACATGGCCGGCATTGCGGTGAAGAATGGCCCGCTCTCGCCCCACTTCGCGCACAATCCCGAATTCCAATTGCTTCAGGTAACGCAAGCCACCGTGAATCAGCTTGGTGCTTCGGCTGCTTGTACCGGCTGCAAAATCCTGCATTTCGACCAGGGCAACCTTCATTCCGCGGGTTGCAGCGTCCATCGCGATTCCTGCGCCGGTGATCCCACCGCCGATTACCAGCAAATCCCATTCTTCAGATTGGAGCTTTGCGATCGTTTCTTTGCGTTTTGTCGTGTCTAAGCTCATGCTTCCACCCATCCTTTTGTTCTTGAGACGGCACGAAGCCAACCTTTGTAGAGGAACTCCCGGCGATCGGGCAACATTTCTGGCTCAAAACGGCGTTCCTGATGCCAATTGGCAGAAATTTCATCTTTGGTCCACAATCCGACCCCGATTCCTGCGAGGTAGGCGGCGCCGAGTGCGGTCGTCTCCTGAATCTGCGGGCGCTGAACGGGCACATCGAGCATGTCGGCCTGGAATTGCATGAGGAAGTTGTTGGCAGTAGCGCCACCGTCAACGCGCAATGTTTTGAGTGCAATTGCCGAATCGCTTTGCATGGCTGCCAAGACATCGCGGGTTTGGTAGGCCATGGCTTCCAAAGCGGCGCGCACCATCTCGGCTTTCCCAGTGCCGCGCGTCAATCCAAAAATGGCGCCACGGGCATACATGTCCCAATAAGGCGCAGCGAGTCCGGCAAATGCGGGCACAAAATAAACGCCACCCGTATCGGGAACCTTGGTGGCAAAATACTCCGAATCGCGGCTGTCGTCGATCATGTGCAGCCCATCGCGCAGCCATTGAATGGCGGCCCCAGCGATAAAAACGCTGCCTTCCAAGGCATATTCGGTCTTGCCGGCAATGCGCCAGGCCACGGTCGTGAGCAAACCCGAACGGGATTCAACCCTTTCATTGCCCGTATTCATCAGCATGAAACAGCCGGTACCGTAGGTGTTTTTGACCATTCCCGGATCGAAACAGGCCTGCCCAAACAGCGCAGCCTGCTGATCCCCGGCCACACCCGCAATCGGAATGGACGTACCACCCAGCAAGTCGGGCAGTGTGAAACCAAAATCCCCCGAACTGTCGCGCACTTCGGGCAAAATGGCTGCGGGAATGTCCAGAATTCGGAGAATCTCGGCATCCCATTCGCCTTTTTCAATGTCAAACAACAATGTTCGGCTGGCATTGGAGGCGTCTGTAGCATGTACCTTGCCGCCGGTCAATTTCCAGATCAACCAGGCATCGATGGTCCCGAAGCATAGTTCGCCGGCCGCTGCTCTCGCCTTGGCGCCGGGCACGTTTTCCAGAATCCATTTGAGCTTGGTGCCGGAGAAATAAGCATCCAAAACCAGCCCTGTGCGGGATTTGAACAGGTTTTCATGTCCAGCTGTCTTCAGTTCCTCGCAGATGCTGGCAGTTCGGCGATCCTGCCAAACGATGGCGCGGTGAATGGGCACGCCGGTCATCCGGTCCCAAACCACGGTCGTCTCGCGCTGATTGGTGATGCCGATCGCTGCAATTTCCGCGGGCTGAATGCCTGCCCTTTCGATGGCCTGCCGAATGACCGCAAGCTGATTGCTCCAAATTTCGTCGGCATCGTGCTCGACCCATCCGGGTTGCGGAAAATGCTGCGTAAACTCCTTCTGCCCAACGGCAACCACATTCGCTTGGGCATCAAAAACGATGGCACGGCAGCTCGTGGTTCCCTGATCAATGGCAAGAATGTATTTCTTCATTCGTCGGACATTCCAATTTTCAAGAGGGCAATTTAGGAAATGTTCTTAAATTGGTATGCATAACGAGTATCTAAGAAAATGGAATCAGTTCGCAGTTCGTTCAGCACCCAAGACGGGACCAAGATTTTCTCCCAATACTGGCGCCCGGAAAGCCCACGCGCTGTCGTCGTGCAGGTACACGGCTTGGGCGAACATAGCGGCCGCTACGCGCATGTAGCGGCATTTTTGGGACAGGAGGGCATCGCTTTGTACGCCTTTGACCACCGCGGCCATGGCCGTAGCGACGGCAAACGCGGGCATGTACCTGCCTACGAAAGCTTGATGGAGGAAATCGACTTGGCCTTGGCTGAAGCCGAAAAGCTCTTTCCGGGCCTGCCCAAATTCCTCTATGGCCACAGTTGGGGCGGCAACATCGCATTGAACTACCTCATTCGCCGGCAGCCTAAAATCAAAGCTGCAATCGTGACCGATCCTTGGTTGCACATTCCGCCAGTGCCCGCCTTCAAGGAAAAACTTGGCCGGTTCATGAACAACATCCTGCCGGGATTGACACAAGACAGCGGACTGAAATCCAGCGGATTGAGCCGAGATCCGAAGGTGGTTGCCGCCTATGACAACGACCCGCTTGTACACGGCAAGATTTCGGTGCGGTTGTTTGTGGATTCAGATGCGGCTGCGCATTATGCCTTGGGAAATGCCTCCAAAGTGAATGTGCCGCTGCTGTTGATGCACGGTGGCGACGACCCGATCACCCTCAAATCGGGTTCCGAGGCTTTCCAGAAGGATCTCAAAGGCAAAAACAGCCTCAAAATCTGGCCGGGATTGCTGCACGAGATTCACAACGAACCCGAGCAAGGGGATGTGTTGAAAATGATGCGGGATTTTGTTTTGGCGGAGATGTGAGGGGTTGATTTTGGAACCCAATGATGATGTAGTTGGTGATTCTGATGATCGGACGGGGCATGCCCACGTCTCTACCAAAATTAATGGTCAAATCAACAAAACACTAACAACCAGTGATTTATATCCCGGATGAACGAGCGTACATCGACGATCATCCATCCTTCATCGGGCTGGTTAAGTAAAGCGTTTCTGCTCCGTAGGAGGTAAAGTATGGTAGAACGATCACGTTTTCCCGGGATTTTTATCGTCCTTCGGCTCGGCCTGGGGCCGAGCCGAAGGACGGTTGAAATGGTTACATTTCGTTGATCTACCATACTTTACCCCCTACGGGGCAACTCTCATATCTGCGCTAATTGCTTCTCAATTCCTCATTCCTCCGGGTCTGTCGCAAGCACTTTCAGGCGCTCCAGGTCCAGAATGGCGATGGCTTTGCCTTCGAGGGCGAGGACTTTGCGTTTGGCGAGGTCGGCGAGGGTGCGGATCACACTTTCGTAGGTCGTTGAGGCATGGCTTGCAATGTCTTTGCGGCTGATGGTGAAGCTCAGGCGGTGGCTGTTTTCGTCGAATCCGAAGCTTTTGTAGTTCATCATCAGGGTGCGGGCGACGCGGTTCAAGACCGGCATCATGAGCTGATTTTCTTCGGAGGCACGTAATTCCTCTGCCAAAAACATCATCAGGTTGTAGACAAACGATGGATTGGTCTTGGCAATCACCTGAAAAACTTCGAGGGAAATGAAGTTGACCGTGGTGGGAATCAGCGCGATGGCCGAAATCGGGTACCGATGGTCACCGCCCAATCCACGATGCCCGAAGATGTCCCCATTGGCTGCGAGGCGCACGAGTCGCTCGCCTTCCTGATCGTTGATCACCACTTTGACCTTGCCTTCGACGATGGCATAAATGCCGTTGACAGGATCACCTTGACGGATAATCACTTCTCCTGCCTCGAATTCAAAATCTTTTTGATGGAATTCGATGAATTGAGTCCACTCCTGCGCGCAATCGGGTCCAAGCAATGATTTCATAATGCCAAAACTAGGAAAATTCGGGGCATGTGTTCACGACAAACGTCAGGAATCGGAACAAGTGTCGGCCGTTGTGGCCCGGTGGTTTCAAGCTGATTTTCAAGCGCTAGCCCAAAATCAATGACAAATGACAGCTTTTTCTCTGCGAATCGTCAGCTCTTTCGCGATGGATTCTCCCCTTTTTCGCAGCCATGAAGCGTGGATTTCCATTGGACGCGGAGGCGGAATTGCTTGCGCCTGACGATCAAGAAGGTAAACGGGAGGAACCGGGTGAATCTGACCTGATCGCGCGCTATTCACGTGAAATTTCGATGGCCATCACCATCAAATTCGTGGAGGAACGCCTGCTCGAGCTTTTTGGCCAAGGGAAATTGTTTGGCACGGTTCATACCTGTGTCGGGCAAGAATGGAGTGCTGTTTCCGTGGGACGCTGTCTGCAGCCGCAGGATTTCGTCTTTTCCAACCACCGTTGCCATGGCCATTTTTTGAGTTACGGCGGAAGTGCCAATGCCTTGATTGCGGAAGTGATGGGCAAGGAAGACGGCGTTTGCGGTGGTCGCGGCGGCAGTCAACACCTTTGTTACCAGCGCTTTTTCAGCAATGGCATCCAAGGCGGCATCGCTCCCCTCGCTGCGGGAACGGCCTTGGCCAATCAACGCGAAGAAAATGGCGGAATTGCGGTCGTCTTTTTGGGAGATGGCACGCTCGGTCAGGGCATTCTCTACGAAACCATGAACATCGCGAGCAAATGGAACCTCCCCCTCCTCTTCGTCGTCGAAAACAATTTCTACGCCCAATCCACGGCAAGTCACGAAACCCTTTCCGGCGAAATCCGGCACCGGTTTGAGGCTTTTGGCATCGAAGGCATGGAAAACAATACCTGGGAATGGCAGGCTTTGTTGCGGGACATGGAGGCGAATGTCGGCATGGTGCGTGCAACAGGAAAACCGCGTTACCATGTCATCGACACCTACCGTCTGAAACCGCATTCGAAGGGAGACGACAACCGCGAAAAAGAAGAGATTTTACGCTTTACCGAAAAGGATCCGCTGAATGTGCTGCTGCGCCGTTTTGCTGGACATCCTGCGATGGAAGCCATCATAGCCAATGCCCAAGCCCTTGTGGATGAAGCCGTCGAATTTGGTGAATCGTCCAAGTTTGGTTCGGCAATTGCCCTGAATCCGCAGGAAAACGAGGAGAATTCGGGCCGAATCGGTTGGGAGGTCAGCCAATTTGACAAACAACGGGTTCCCGCGTCCATTCAAGCTGCCTTGGCTGCCGAATTGGAAGGAAATCCGAAGGCGATCTTGATTGGCGAGGACATTCAAGGACCTTACGGCGGCGCTTTCAAGGTCACGGGCGACTTGAGTTTACGTTATCCCGGGCGGGTGCGCAATACGCCGATCAGCGAACCGGCCATCGTCGGCATCGGCAATGGATTGGCGCTCGCAGGGCATCGTCCGGTTGTCGAAATCATGTTTGGGGACTTCCTCACGCTCGCTGCCGATCAGTGGATCAACCACGCCGCGAAGTTCGAATACATGTACAATGGCCTCGCGCATTGCCCGATCGTGGTGCGCACGCCGATGGGTGGCCGCCGCGGGTACGGGCCCACGCATAGCCAAAGCCTCGAACGGCATTTCGTCGGTTTGCCCGGCACGATGGTGTTGTGTTTGCATCATCGAATGAGCCCCAAGAAACTCTACCAAGACATTTTCCAGACGACGAATTGCCCGGTGTTGGTGATCGAAAACAAGCGACTGTACGCGATGCAGGCCGATCCCGAACCGCCGGCAGGTTTTCAGGTGCTTCAGCAAGCAGGGCCGTTTCCGGTGACGTGGATCTGTTCGGGAAATGCGCCGGATGTCACGGTGGTCGCGATTGGCGGGACGTCCGTGGATGCCGAGGCGGCCGTTTTGGAAGTCTTTGACGAACATGACCTGATCGCCGACTTGTACCTGCCTGCTGCCCTTTATCCGCTTTGCGTTGATTTTCTGGCGACGAGTTTGCAGCATTCCCGGAACCTGGTCATTGTCGAGGAAGGCCTTGGTTTTGCGGGCATCGGCAGCGAAATCATCGCCCAAGTGACGGAACGATGGCCAGATTGGGGCATTCGTTGTCAGCGGATTACAAGTATGGAAAGCCCGATCCCCACTTCGCGGCCTTTGGAGGAAGAAATTTTGCCCACCAAGGAACGTATCGTTCAAAGCCTTTTAACAATTGCCCATGGATCAGCCCTTTGAGATCAAAATCGCGCGCGAATCGGCCAATGACGATACCGTCACGGTTCAGGAATGGCATTTCCCCAACGGTGCCAAGGTCAAAGCCGGGGATATTGTGGTGAGTCTGGAAACTTCGAAGGCCGTGCTGGAGGTTGAAGCGGAAGTCGAAGGGTACCTTGAGATTCTTGTTCCTGCGGGGACGGTTGCGGAGGTCGGATCCGTTATTGGAGTGCTGCGCAGTGGGAGCGTGAGTTCGAGTGAGTGCGAGTGCGAGGAAGGAGTTTGAGGATCTGCAAGTTGCAGCATTGCCAGAGGCAATTGGGAAAGCACGGTATTCGAAGTTGGCATTGGCGATGATGGCGCACCATGGGATTGCTGCCGAGGCTTTGCCGCAACATGGACTGGTACGGAAGCAGGATGTGGAGGCGTATTTGCAAGGGTTGGAAACGAAGGACGCTGATAACGTGATGGTTACCCCCGAAGCGTTGCCAACCCTTACACCGCATGCTGATAGGGTTGGCAACGCCGTCCCCCCCGTTGGCAACACGGGCAGCCCTGATGGCAACGCGGCCCCCGCAGTCGGATTTTTCTCGGATGCGCGAAAGTCGGCGGGGGAACGCGGCAAAGGGATTGTATGGGTGGGATTGAATTACATTTTCCGGAATTACTTTCTGGGTCATTTGGCGCGTTGGGCTCCTTTGGGAATCAATTTGTTGATTCACCGGCTGCGGGGCGTCAAGATGGGCAAGGGCGTGTACATCGATCCTTCGGCGACGATTGAAACGGCCTATCCGGAGAATATTACGATTGGCAACGATGTGCGCATTACGGCCAATGCGATTATTATGACGCATATCAAGGCGCCGCATGCCCTTCGGAATCAAGGGATTATTCCCTTGGTTAAGCAACCCGTGGTATTGGAAGACCATTGTTTTATCGGGGTGAATGCGGTGATCATGCCAGGCGTGACCATTGGCCGAGGGTCCGTGGTGACGAGTGGTTCGGTGGTGCTGACCAACGTGCCGCCGGCGGTCATGGTGACTGGAAATCCTGCGAAGATTGTGAAACGCCTCAATCCTGTGTTATGAACCCCAATCAGATCATTCGGAAGTATTCGCAGTCGGCTCCCTACACGGGCAAGGATGTATTTTGCGTGGATTGGGAGGAATGGTTCCACATCGGCGGACTGGAAAATCCCTACGAGGACATTGGCCTTTGGGACAGCGCGACGCCTTCTGTGGTGGGTGATACGGACATTCTCTTGGATCTCCTTGCAGAATTCGGGCACAAGGCGACCTTCCTCTGCGTGGGTTGGGTCGCCGAAAAACACCCCGATGTGGTGCGCAAAATTGCTGCGGCAGGCCACGAAATCGGCTGCCATGGCTATTACCACAAGATGCTCTGGACACAAACCCCGGAGGAGTTCAAGGAAGAGATTAGCAGGACGCGGAAATTGTTACAAAACCTCAGCGGACAGGAGGTTACGACGTTTCGTGCCCCATGTTTTTCGATGACGCAGGAGACCTTTTGGGCGTATCCGATTCTGGCCGAATTGGGATTCAAGATCGATGTCTCCTTGGTTCCGGCCGCCCGCGACAATGGCGGCGTCGTCGGATTTGAGCGCGATCCTTTTTTGTTGCAAACGGAGTCCGGCGATATTGTGGTCTTTCCGGTGACGGTGATGAACCTTGCGGGCAAACTCACGCAATTCAGCGGCGGCGGGCACCTGCGCGCACTTCCCTCCCGCTTGATCGACTATGGCTTCAAACAAAACCATCAACAAGGCCGCCCTGTGATGGCGTATATCCATCCGCGGGAAGTGAATCCTGACCATCCGCGGGTGGAGGGATTGTCGTGGAAGAAGCGGTTTACATCTTACCACGGGATGAAGTCGGTCGTGCCGAAGTTGCGGCGGATGATGGCACGGCATTCGTTTGTGACGATCAGCGAATGTTTGAATCAGAATCTTGAGCAGAATTTACAGAATCACACCGCGGGTTGAATTGATTGGGATTGTCTGAACCAGAATCTTTAGATCAGCGAAGCTAATTTACAGGATTTGCAGAATCTTTAGATCGATGAAGGTAATTGGCAGAATCTTTCGTTCGGCGAAACTTATTCAATGAATCTTAGCGATTTGAGACGTTCTGAATTTCGTTGACAGCCGATTGCAGGGCTTCAAATTTATCGGCAAGCGACTTTGTGCCGTCGGCGGCCAGACTCATGGCATTCTGGACCGCAGCTACGATTCGCGAATCTATTGGAGCATCAGCGTCCGGGGCGGGCGCCGTGCGTGTGATCAGGGCGAGGAGGATCGTGGCCTCCTGCCGTTTGCGAGATTCTTCACTTTGTTGTTGAAACCGCCTGGATTCCAGTTCGGCTTTGATTGCCAATTGAAAATTGTCGTTTTCCCAGCGGGCGCGTTGTTGAATTTGGTGAAGCACAAAGAATAAGAGGCCCAACAGTGCGAGGAAGAATACCAACAGCACCGATCCGACGACAATTCCAATCGTCTCAAATTGGCTGCTGAACAAAAGATTGCCAGCAATTGCCACCCCAAGTCCGAAGGCAAAAGCGATGCCTGCTGGAACTAGCCACGGGTTCTTCTTCGAGTATTTCTCCAGTTTCTTCTTGATTGGTGCAATAGAATCGGGAATCGTCGTCGCTGCGATTGCACTTTCTTTGCTGGTGGCAACATTGACAGGAACTTCTGTTTTATTCTTCATTTCAGGATTCGATCAGAAAATCATGCTACAAACTAGCTAAAAAGCATCTCTCGAACAACTGGGCTTCGGGATTTAGCCAACGAATGAAGGAGAATCATGCATTGTCAGCCGCTAATTTCCGTGGCCGGCAATAACAGTGTGAGATTCGAGTGTGAGTGTGAGTGCCAGGGCAAAGTAGCGTTGCCAACCCTTACAACTTGTGCTGAGAGGGTTGGCATGAACAGTGTGAGATTTCGAGATTCGAGTGTGTGTGAATGCCGGGGCAAAATAGCGTTGCCAACCCTTACAACTTGTGCTGAGAGGGTTGGCAACGCGGAAAAAAGGGTTGGCGACGCGGTATTTTTTAGCGCAAATTGAAGGTGAAGACGCCGCCGTTGTCGAGGGTGACGGTGTAGGTTCCGTCGCCGTTAAATAGCAGGTCGGCTTTGCGGTCGAAGTCATCGCCATCTACGACGGTGCCAATGCAATGCGCCGTGCCCGTTCCGGAGGTGATCTGATGCGTGGTTTTATTCACGATCACGTCGGTAAATACCAAGTTGTTGGTATAGCTGAATTCCTTGGTGCGGTTGCGGACGGTGGTTGTGCCGGTGCCTACACGGATGGAGGTGCCATTCGTGGTGAATCCTGGACTGATACTATCCAAACCATTGATGATCCATTCGCCGGTGAAGGTGTTGGCGAAGTCAAAATTGGTGCCATCGAAGGTTGCCGAGCCGACATTGTCCAAGCTGATGCTGCTCGGTGTGCCGCTTGTGCAATTCACCAACCACGTCCATGTCCCGGTCCAAGTGTAGCGTCCTTGCGGTCCGGTGGCGGTGATCGTGGTGTCGCCGGTCAGTCCGCAGAATATAGAATTGTTGAGCAGGGCGGCTGTGCGGGCCGACGAACTGATGTCGGTTGCGGAACCGCCATCCAATTCGGAGACGGTGCCATCTACGGTTTCGGCGATGTCGTCGTCGCTCATGGTGGTGATTTTTTCGCGGTTACAGGCTGTTGTGAGCCAAAGGGATGGAATCAAAAGCCATGCGAGTGTCCAATTCGTTTTCATACGCGTAACGTTTTTATAGGGTAAAACTCTCTGAATGCTGATTGGACTGCGGGTTTTGAGGATGGTTTAATTGAGGGATGGATTTTTTTCCGAAAGGGATTTGGAACCGTATGCTGGGAAGATCAAGAAGGCGGGCTTGTTGGATCAAGCGTGTTTTTTCTGTGGCGCTGCGGCTAGCTTTTTGTTCTTCGTCTGACCCACGTGCGAGACAGTGTGCTTATGCCAAGCGTGTGCGTGTATGGGGTCCGTGTCTGTATGAGTGCTATGCCGCTGCGCTGCAGCTACCTTTTCGTTCGTCGCCTCACCCCCGACCCCTCTCCACGAATTTTCCTTGCGGAAAAGTCGCGGAGAGGGGGGCCAAGACAACAGTGTGAGATTCGAGTGTGAGAGTGAATGCCAGGGCGAAATAGCGATGCAAACCCAAACATCGCGTGGCGATAGAGTTGGCATTGACGGTGTGAGTTTGAGTTTGTCCCGATAGCTATCGGGAGCGCGTACGGAGGAAGCAACAGCGCTGCTGACCAAGTGCCGATACGGAGAAGGTTGCCTTGTGATGGCGTCCTGAGCGGGAGTTGACTGCCTTGAGACTGGATGGAAGTGGTGTTTTTTGAGGTTTTGAGCGGCTTTTTTCGAAGGTGTTTTTGCTCAGGTTTTCAGCGAGGTAGCGGGAGCCTTGGGCATTGGATTTGTATTGGAGTCGGATGTGCGGCTGCTATTCGGT
Source organism: Bacteroidota bacterium (assembly GCA_016718825.1). NCBI lineage: Bacteria > Pseudomonadati > Bacteroidota > Bacteroidota bacterium. The sequence goes on from JADKCL010000047.1 coordinate 21,057, forward strand.
TGGTGGAGAAAAGGGTTTCTTCTTGGTCTTTGCCAAATCGCTATCTTTGAGGGTAGGCAGCCGTGATTTACATTGAGATGGGCAAGTTGATTCGATTGGGACATTGGTATACTGTTTTGGGAACTTGCATCGTTGGGCTCAGCTGGGCTATGTTGGTTTGTTTACCGAATGGGCTATGGGCGCAGCGAAAGGCGGATTTTGGAATGGTGATGACATTCGAAGGAGTGCGTCCTGGGTTTCGGATTCAGGAAAAGGGTTATGCGCCAATGACCGATCATGCTTTTGGTGCTGAATTTTGGATGGAACGTTCGTCGCATCAACATTCGAGCCTTGCAATTGGCATGGGATTGACACGATTTCAGGTGCATTGGACATTTGATTCGATTCAACCGCATCCCAATATCGCTCCTTGTGGCAGGTATCCATGCGCTTCTTATGAACAGCGCCAAAGTTCAATGTTTTTGCATACACCGATGATGTTTAGATATCATTTTCAGGAGGCGAAACGCGGCCCCTACTGCGGAATTGGTGCGGATTTCGGGTTGTTTTTTGGAGGATCTTACCATCATGTTGCACGGACAGTGCAAGGGGAAATTCGTGACATCACAGGGCCGAATGTATTGCGCAGGCTAAGTTTGGCAGGGCAATTATTCCTGGGCTATCGTTTGCCGCTTCATGGCCGCAAAGCATTGTTTTGGGAATTGATTGCCAAGGCTTTTGCCATTCGGAAGACGTGGCCCTATTCGCATTTTTTTACAGCTGGAATTCGGATGGGGTGCTGGTTTTAGGAGCAGCATTTTCAGAATCATTCTGCGGGTTGAATTGTTTGCATCCCGTTTTGATTCGGTGCCACATGCAGATGAGCGGCGGTACCGACAACACGCTCCTTCAACAACAAATTGATTTGCAAGGAATGCATCTCAGCCATTGAATTTACCTCCGTTAAACTACAAATGCCCATGTTGCCAACCACCTCTTTATGGGGTGTTAACGGTTCTTCGTTCAAAGTTTATGCATTCGCTTGCCAATCCGCAGAGTAGGGAAATGGAACGCGATTGCAACGATCCTTAATGTTACAAAAACTGATGCCGATGCATCGGAAAAGCATTCACAGATAAGCACTACCTGGTCCGTTCAGCGCTAAAAACCCATCCTTTGGAATGCCGAAAAGTAGTGTATTCAGAAATAAAATGCACCTCGGATTTGCGGTCAATTGTATAGCGAATGACGTTGGTAATTACCTGGAATTGTTCGTCCACCCGTAGGTTATTTCAGGGGGCTGCAGGTCCCTCTATTAGGTTGTAAGAATGAAACTTTTTTTGACATTTCACGCAAAAAGGCAATGAAAAGATCTGTAAATTTGTTAAGATCTCTCGATAAAAAATTCAATTCTGCCCATGGAATCCCAGCCAAGTTCAAAATCGTCCGAGAATTCCGGTGGGACAGCTATTCCCAAGGGGGATAAACGGAGTTTGACCAAAGCTCAAAAGCGGAAACGCCTGCGACAGAATCTCCTCCTGTTCCTGGTTTCGACATGCGTTGCACTCTTTGTCGGGGAGCTTATCTTGCGTTGGGTCATTTTTCACGGAGGTGATAACTTTAAAAACTTTCAGAATCCCGGAGGCTATTATTACGAATGGGACGCAGATTACTGGTTGATGCAACATTGTATTGATTCAGCCAATCAACACCCGCAAGTCACGCACCCTTTTCTTGGATGGTCGGAAAATATCCATCCGGAATCTTTCATGCACCATGAAGCAAGGAACCTCAACAACCGTCGTCCCGTGTTGTTGTATGGTGATTCCTTCAGTGAATGCATTGATTCGGTGCAATGTTTTGAAGATATTTTGAATGCCGACTCTGTCTTCAATCAAGGAAATTACTTGCTGAACCATGGTGTGGGTGGGTATGGTGTCTGTCAAGCCTCGCTTCTTTGTCGCAAGACTGCACCGCATTACGAAAAACCCTTGGTCGTATTCGGATTGCTCACGACAGACCTCGACCGCACGATCCTGCCGGTGCGATCGGGGCAAAAGCCGTATTATGACATCGAGAATGGAAAATTGACGCTCAAGGGTTTGCCGGTCGAAAGCAGTGCAACGCAGTATTTTGAACAGCATCCGCCTGGCACCACGTCTTATCTGCTGCGACGGTACCTGCGCAGCCGCATCAACCTCGTTCCCTACCGCATCAAGACCTGGTACGATGGGAAGGATAAGGCCATCGAACAAATACAGGCTGTGAATGCCCTCTTGATCAAGGCTTTGGCAGCTGAACTACGGGCAAAAGAGATTGATTTCGTCTTTCTGGTCTTCCACTTCGAAGACGACATGATATCCCCCAATAGCGAAGACCGTTGGCGCGACGAGTTTCTGAAACGTACGCTTGCCGAGGACAAGATTCCCTACATCTGGTCCAACGGTATCATCCGTGAGCACCGCAAACAGCACCCTGAAAATACGCACGATGCCTACATCGTTCCGGGTAACGGTCATCCGACGTCATTGTACAACCGCTTGATCGCAGAGGAGATCAAACGGATTGCTTTGGAGCGTCCACTTGCAGCAGACTTCGTTGCCGACACTGTGAATGAGGAACTTTATGCCGTTCGCATCCGACATCGCGAGGCGGGGATCCGCAAAGACAGCACCTACATGGCAGCCATCGCAGCCAAAGCGCTCACCAATGGCGTATCACTCGACCGCCAAACCCACCTCGATGCCATTTATCTGGTGAATATGGAATTGGCCAAAGAGCACCCCTTCAAGCCCGATGGCGTATTCGACGGCAAATGGGTTGGTCAATAACCTCTCCCGTCTGCACAAATTCCGGAATTTGCTTTTGTCTTTCGGGGAAGACGATTGCATTTTCGGTTGTCTTTCCGGGGAATGGATTTTTCTGAGGAAGGGATTTGGATCGGCCTGTTGGGAAGATCAAGAAGGCGGGTTCGTTTGATCAAGTGTGTTTGATCTGTGGCGCTGCGCTGCAGCTGCCTTTTCGTTTGTCGCCTCACCCGGAGACCAGTGTGAGTGCGCGTGTGAGGGTGCCGGGCGAAGCGTTGGCACCGCGCGAGGGGGGTTTTAGTGTGAGATTCGAGTGTGAGTGGGAATGTGCCATGCTTGTGCTTTTTGGGTGTGCGTGTCCGTACACGTGATGTGGCGCTGCGCTTGCAGCTGCCTTTTCGTTTGTCGCCTCACCCCCGGCCCCTCTCCACGAATTTTCCTTGCGGAAAAGTCGCGGAGAGGGGGGCCATGGCGCGGGATTTTCGCAGAAAATCAGTTGTTCTGGCTACCTTCTACGACTTTGAATGAGTGATTGAGCGCTGCGATTGAGCCGGTTCAACGGCGGAGAAGGGCTGGCATTAACAGTGTGAGATTCGAGTGTGGGTGTGAATGCCAGGGCAAAGTAGCGTTGCCAACCCAAACACCGCGTGGCGATAGGGCCGGGTTTACAGTGCGAGATTCGAGTGTGCGTGTGAATGCCAGGGCAAAGTAGCGTTGCCAACCCTTACAACTTGTGCTGATAGGGTTGGCAACGCGGTTTTACAGCGGAGCGTTGCCAATCCTTACAACTTGTGCTGAGAGGGCCGGGTTTACAGTGCGAGATTCCAGTGTGCGTGTGAGTGCCAGGGCAAAGTAGCGTTGCCAACCCAAATACCGCGTGGCAATAGGGTGGCGGAAGCCGGCGTGTTAACCAACCGCGGAGGATTGGCAACGCGGGAGAAATAGGGTGGGCAACGCGGAATTACTTGCTCATGCTAGGAAGCGTCAGCCCCGAGACCAACCACCATTCGTCTTCTTTGACCAATTCGATGTTGCCGGTACCGGAAAAGGCGAATTTCTCTCCTTTCAAGATGGCTTTGAAGCTGCCTTCGAATGTTGCCGTCGCACGATCGCCCTCGAGGTGAATGTTGCCGACATAGAGTTTGACATCGCGGAAGGCGTCGAATCCTTCGTGGAATCCCGTGAAATGGGCGCTGTTTCGCATTTCGGAGGTAACCTCCGACTTCCAGTTCAATTCCTTGGATTCGTGCAGGAAACAACGCAAAAAGGATTCCGCTTGCATGCGTGCGTCCTCGCGGTCATTCGGATGAAATTCCTCGTAAATGAAGTTCGAATACATCCCTGGAACGTGCATGTCATCGATTTCGACGGCCATCAATTCCTCGGTGATAAAACGGTAGACTTCCCTGTCTTCCACGTCATACAGCACGTTGACTTTCATGTTCTTTTCATTGAGGATTTCCAGGGCTGCATCGAGGGCATCGGCAATTTCGTCGTCGGATATTTCTGCCACGGGACGCCAAGTCGGATTGCCCAAAAAGGCCTCCACGGTGGTTTGGACAGCGTTTTGATAGGCCCTTTCGAAGTTGGAAATGTAGTCGAGAAATTGTCCTTCGATCTCCGGCGGCAGGCTGCTGTCCACCTTGGAAAAGTTCATTCCCGTTTCCATTTGGAGCTTCAGGCGCTTGAGCTCGTTTTCGAAATGGATGTCTTCGTTGTCTTCGTTGTTTTCGTTCATGAGGCTAATATAGAGAATGTTGGGGAAATTCGCTTTCAAATTTTTGCAGCCGCCTTCGCTAGGGTGACTCCTCCCAAGGGACGCGCAAACGTGCACTGTGCTATGAAAATAAATCACAAAAATGTGTTCCGAAGGCGCTACATTGGGGTGTCTTTGAGGGGACGATCGGCGAGGATAGCTAAAATACAATCGTTGATGGCCATGAAAAAAAAATTGCTGCTATTTGGAATGTTCATCATTCTTGGATTTCAATTGCATGCCCAAGACCTCATTATTTGCGGCGTGGTGTTGGTCAATGAATCAAGTGATATCGTACTTTGTAGTCATTCATCGAGCGATATTGATGTTTCAGGCTATATAATTGCCGTACACAAGCGACCCATCGAAATCTTCTCCCATCGGGTGGAAGACAAGACAATCATTGCTGCCGGAGGTACTCTTAAAATTGAGGTTCCGTTCCTCGATTTTCCGTTCAGGAGAAATGGAAACGGAAGGGAGAAGTATAATAAGTACTACCTATTCAACAACAATGGAGAAATGTTGCATAAATTTAATATGCGAGGAGGTAAACGATAGGTCCTTGGTGCTTTACGATTCGAAGACAGGAGACGACTTCCCTGCCGGCAAGGAATACAACGAAGGCGAATACATCGTCCTCATCAACAAATCCGGCACCGTATCCGTGGTGCATCAGAGCGGTGCCGCTATCGATATTTTTTCCTACGGGGGATTTCTATGGACTTTCCGCCGAAAATCTCGGAGACAATGTTGAAATTGGAATGCCTGAACAAAGTGAGTTGCAAGCCGCGGTAGCCGTCAGCTGAAGCAAACGGAAATTGAGTAGCCCGCTATTTGTACAACCTTGCTGCTGAAATTGAGTCAAGCAAATTCAAGTACCACTGACTCAATTTCAGCGGTTATTGATTACGGCGGTTTGGCTACTCAATTACCGTAGGTCTTTAGCCTACGGACTAGGCGACGACTTCCCCGCAGGCAAGGAATACAACGAAGGCGAATACATCGTCTTCATCAACAAGTCCGGCATCGTATCCGTGGTGCATCAGAGCGGTGCAGCTATCGATGAATTTTCCTACGCGGATTTCTATGGACTTTCCGCCGAAAATCTCGGAGACAATGTTGAAATTGGAATGCCTGAACAAAGTGAGTTGCAAGCCACGGTGGCCGTCAGCTGAAGCAAACGGAAATTGAGTAGCCCACATTCTGTTCAATATTACCGCCGAAATTGAGTCAAGCAAATTCGAGTACCATTGTCTCAATTTCGGCGGTTATTGATTTTAGCGGTTTGGCTACTTAATTACCGTAGGTCTTTAGCCTGCGGGATTGACAGGCAACGACTTTCCCGCGGGCAAGGAATACAACGAAGGCGAATACCTCGTCCTCATTGACAAGTCCGGTATTTACCTCGACCTGTCGTCTAACACCTTGCACACTGGCGATGACCCACTGTCGCTGACGGATTGCTTATGCGAATCAATTGGCATTCGGTTATTTTTCGACGGGTAATCAGAATTCGACAGCATCACATGCAGAACTGTTGGAGATGTCCTATTTTTGAGATGGGTTCTGATCCGATTCGTTGAAAAATGGTATAAAGGGGTCATTTTAGCGCATGTTCTACAACATTTGAAAGATCAAGCGATTAGATTCTATGAAGAACAACGGCACTATGAGGAAATTTTTGCTTGGTTTAGAGCTCCTGTTATTGATTTCGTTGCCGACTTACGGACAGTCGAATGGTGAAATCTTTTTGGTGAGGAAAGAAACCTCCTTGAATCGCGTGTATGCCGTCCGTGGATTGGGTTCACAGGAACACCCGTCCATAGATATTGATTCGTTTGACTTCAAGGGGAGGGTATTGTACAATGGGTGTGGAATGCTTTATTCGGTCTCAAGGGATGATGATTGGCAATATTATTTGGATTCGGCAAGCTCCGGCATTCCAACGGATTGTTCTGACTCGAATCAGAGTACCCTTAACTTCTCAAAATTTCTCCGGTATGAGGCCAAAAATGCTCAAAAATCGATCATATCGGGTTTCGAACGTGGTCAATCGGAGTTGAAATGTTCCGAAAAATATTGCGTGGCCTATTATAATGGTCTTCGCATATTTCAAGGGCAAGGAGGAATGGGAGACGTAATTCTTCCACGTGTGGCCGCTTTTGGAGGCACATGGACATTTGATTTTTTCCGGGAGAAATATCTGGTTCTTGTTGCACATTACTACAATGCCAACCCTGCATTTGAGTCGCATGCGTATGTTTTTGACCTTGAAAAAAGAACATTGCTTTGGAGACACAAAGTTGCAGATGATATCCAGCTTTTAGATGTAAAGGTCGTCCAAAATGATGTTTATGTTCTCTTTCGGCAGGTTACGTCTGAAATATTCTCGATCCCGCCTACTCCTTCTCGTTGCGTAGTTGTAACGCTCCAGAGCGTAGGGAAGACTCCCACGGTAACCGTTGTCAGGGGATTTGATGAATCAATTATTGAGATTTTGTAGCATTTTTTTTGGTTGATTGTAGATGCCGCGTATGCGATGATTGAAAGGGGCGGATGGTGAACGTCGGCAACTCCGTCGGTTCCTGCGCGCGGGACAAGTACCACAGACGGGGATTTTTTCCTGCGGGGACTTTCTGGCCGCCGGAAATGGTTGAAACTATATAGAAATGGGAATGCCTTAACAAAGTAAGTTGCAAGCCGCGGTGGCCGTCAGCTGAAGCAAACGGTAATTGATTAGCCTGCCTTATGTTCAAACTTGACCGCTGAAATTGAGTCAAGCAAATTCGAGTACCATTGTCTCAATTTCAGCGGTTATTGATTACGGCGGTTTGGCTACTCAATTACCGTAGGTCTTTAGCCTGCGGACTAGGCAAAATCTTCCCCTCCGGCAAGGAATACAACGAAGGCGAATACCTCGTCCTCATCAACAAATCCGGCACTGTGTCCTCGCGAAGCGGGATTGACCTGGACCTGTCGGCTAACACTTTGCACGCTGGCGCTGACTCCCTCCCATTAACCGACACCCTGGCAGCCGGCGAGCGGATCATCCTTGGATTTGGCGAAAATGCCGCTGAATTTGCGCAGTTGGTGGCTTTGCCTGCTGAGTGGGAGCCCTAATCCACGAAATTTAGGTTTCCAATAGCCAGATCTAGTTCTATCCTTTTGAGGATTCCCCCAAGTCAGGTTCCAACCTTCATCAAGTCCGTAGGTTGAAACCTACGGCAATTCATCCAATTTTACCGCCGCAATCATGTTGGTTCTGAAATTCATATCAAGCGCCTGGTTATGAATTTCAGAACCAACGTATTTGTGGAACCCCAATTGGATGAATTGCCGGCCGCGGCACTTGTTCCGAGAATCGGAAGCCGCCGGAACCTAAAATGATGGGTATTAGAAAGAGAGAGCTTCACCTCCATTGCATTACGACCAATTTTCCCAGCCTGTCAAGGCGGCATCGTATCCGTGGTGCATCAAAGCGGCGCGGCCATCGGTGATTTTTTCTACGGGGATTTCTGTGGACCTGCGCCCGCAAAAGGCGTGGTTTCCGCCGGAAATCCCTATCTTGCTGAGAGTTTGATTGCCCCGATAGCTATCGGGGCGCTCGGTCAACGCAGTTCTTTGAGATCAGCACAAGGCCTCCTGCGGAGGTAGTGTGCGTGGGGAGGGCGAGTGCGCAGGCAGTTCAAGTGTGAGTGCGCGTGTGAGTGCGGAGGGGCAGCTGGGGATTTCCACATTGGATTGCAGGCGATTGGCGTTCAGGTTCGACAAACTGGCACTCAGTTTCGCAGCTATGATTTCAGTCGCAATGATCAGGCACTACGTCGTGAAAGGTCTTGACGACACAACCTTGAAATGACTGCGTATGCAAAATCGTTCCCAGAATTCAAAAAAAACAGTTCTGCAGAAGTTGGGCGCTGGACATTAAATAAATTTGATAGATGAAAAACAGAATAGCAATTGTTGTGCCCGGGAATTGGACAGCAGAAAATGAATTGGTAGCTCAATTTGCTAGCGGGAATTCTGGATTCATGTTAGCAGGTGGTCTTCTTCGAAGCCAAACATCAGGCACAATCTTTGAATTGAATTTCCTCAAGTCTGACCCAAATATGACCCGGGCGTTTGAAATTGGGGGGTATGGTCGCATCGAAAAATCTATTCTGAAATCAATTGAAAGGCATCGATCAATTGCACTCGTAACTTCTGAAAACGCAGGAAATGATTTTGCTCAACAAATTTTAGAAATTGGGACGAGCCTCATTCGATTTGGGGGAATTGGTATAAAAGTCGACTCAAGTGGCTTGGCGTTCGCACCCGTAGATTGGGAGTATTATTGTAAAATGCGATTCGAGGCAGCTGCATTGCTCTACTCGTTTGTAAACATGATCAATCAGGCAGGAAGGATTCAAACATGCGGATTTCATTGCTTTGGGCTGCCTGAGTTGCGCGTTGATTCCATCTCGGATGAAACAAAAGCAGGGCTGTTGATCGAATCTTGTGGGATTGCAATGATTCAAAGGTCCAAGGATTTTTCGATGCAGGCTTCAACAATTCTGGATATTCATGGGCAAGAGCATCGGATCAAGGAGAGAATCCCCTCAAATTATGAGCAAACAAGTTTATTCTATAACCCGCTTGGGATCTTGGCCATATAAGTTGATTGTTATCACGTAGGGGCATCGTATCTGTGGTGCATCAGAGCGGCGCGGCCATCGATGAATTTTCTTACGGGGATTTCTAGGGACCCGCGTCTGCCGAAGGCGAGGATTCCTCCGAAAATCCTTATCTTGCTGATAGTTTGATCGATTCGCTCGGTCAACGTGGTTCTTTGAAATCTGTGAAGCGGGACGCTTATGGCGGCGGTGTCGGAGGCAGTGTGAGCGGGAATGCGAGTGAGGAGGTAAATGTCGGGGACATTGAGCCTGGCATCGACCCAGAACCGACTGAGAAGGCTGTTTGGGGGAAATACACCTTGCATCGTGGGCGGAAGGTTTACGAGCTCAAAAACCACCTTGGGAACGTGCTTGCCGTGGGTTCTGATGTGAAGATCGGGGTGGATTTACAGTTGGTGAATGTTCCACTTGTCGATTATTACGTCGCGGATGTGGTGGAAAAGAGCAAGCGAGGAACGCAGCTTGTGAGGCCCGTCGCCTTTTGGGATGTAGCTTGCGAATCGCCATTGGGTGAGTGGGGATCGGTATCGGTTTGGGTTTAATGGGAAGGAATCCGACGATGAGTGGAATCGTGATGGAAATATGTACAACTACGGTTTCCGGATTCATGACCCACGATTGGGAAGGTTTTTGAATGTAGATCCTTTGGCGCCAATCTACCCTGAGTTGACGCCATTCCAATATGCCTCGAATTCACCCATTGCGATGATTGATATTGATGGATTAGAGGGT
>JADKCL010000048.1 GCA_016718825.1 Bacteroidota bacterium
CGTAGTACCCGAAGCATCGGTCACACGGAAGGTATTCGTCGTCACGCCGACCGGGAAGGTCGCGCCGCTGGCCAAGCCCGCTGTTTGCGTGGTCGTTGCACCGGGACAGTTGTCCGTGCCGACTGGAGCGGTGTAGGTCACGATGGCAGTACATTGTCCGCTCGTCGCATTGACGCTGATATTGGCAGGGCAAGTAATCGCGGGAGCCTGATTGTCAACGACCGTCACGGTGAACGAGCAGGTCGTCGTAGTACCGGATGCGTCGGTCACTGTGAACGTATTGGTGGTTGTTCCCGAAGAGAAGGTCGCGCCGCTGGCCAAGCCCGCTGTTTGCGTCGTGGTTGCACCCGGACAGTTGTCCGTGCCGACTGGCGCGGTATAGGTCACCACGGCATTACATTGTCCGCTGGTGGAGTTGACGCTGATATTCGCAGGGCAAGTGATGGCGGGTGCCTGATTATCAACGACCGTCACCGTGAAGGAGCAAGTCGTTGTAGTACCGGATGCATCCGTCACGCGGAAGGTATTCGTCGTCACGCCGACCGGGAAGGTCGCGCCGCTAGCCAAGCCCGCTGTTTGCGTGGTCGTTGCACCCGGACAGTTGTCCGTGCCGACTGGCGCGGTGTAGGTCACGACGGCATTGCATTGCCCGCTCGTCGCGTTGACGTTGATATTTGCAGGGCAAGTGATGGCGGGTGCTTGGTTGTCAACGACCGTTACCGTGAAGGAGCAAGTCGTCGTAGTACCGGATGCGTCCGTCACGGTAAAGGTATTGGTGGTAGTTCCCGAAGGGAAAGTCGCACCACTGGCCAAGCCCGCCGTCTGAGTCGTAGTTGCACCGGGACAGTTGTCCGTGCCGACTGGCGCGGTGTAGGTCACCACTGCAGTACATTGTCCACTTGTGGCGTTGACGCTGATATTCGCAGGGCAAGTGATTGCTGGAGCTTGGTTGTCAACGACCGTTACCGTGAAGGAGCAGGTCGTCGTAGTACCAGATGCGTCGGTCACCCGGAAGGTATTCGTCGTCACGCCAACCGGGAAGGTCGCGCCGCTGGCCAAGCCTGCTGTTTGCGTGGTCGTTGCACCCGGACAGTTGTCCGTGCCGACCGGCGCGGTGTAGGTCACCACGGCAGTACATTGTCCGCTGGTGGCGTTGACGCTGATATTCGCAGGGCACGTAATCGCGGGAGCCTGATTGTCAACGACCGTCACGGTGAACGAGCAGGTCGTCGTAGTACCGGATGCGTCCGTCACTGTAAAGGTATTGGTGGTAATTCCCGAAGGGAAAGTTGCGCCGCTGGCCAAGCCTGCTGTCTGCGTCGTCGTTGCACCCGGACAATTGTCCGTGCCGACGGGGGCGGTGTAGGTCACCACGGCTGTACATTGTCCGCTCGTAGCGTTGACGCTGATATTCGCAGGGCACGTAATCGCGGGAGCCTGATTGTCAACGACCGTCACGGTGAACGAGCAGGTTGTAGTAGTACCCGAAGCATCCGTCACGCGGAAGGTATTCGTCGTCACGCCGACCGGGAAGGTCGCGCCGCTGGCCAAGCCCGCTGTCTGCGTTGTCGTTGCACCCGTGCAGTTGTCCGTGCCGACTGGCGCGGTGTAGGTCACCACGGCCGTGCATTGGCCGCTAGTGGCATTGACGCTGATATTCACGGGGCACGTGATTGCTGGAGCTTGGTTGTCAACGACCGTTACGGTGAAAGAGCATGTCGTCGTAGTACCCGAAGCATCGGTCACACGGAAGGTATTCGTCGTCACGCCGACCGGGAAGGTCGCGCCGCTGGCCAAGCCCGCTGTTTGCGTGGTCGTTGCACCCGGACAGTTGTCCGTGCCGACTGGCGCGGTATAGGTCACCACGGCATTGCATTGTCCGCTGGTGGCGTTGACGCTGATATTCGCAGGGCACGTGATTGCTGGTGCCTGGTTGTCAATCACAGTAACAGTGAACGAGCAGGTCGTCGTGTTGCCGGAGGCATCGGTGACTGTAAACGTATTGGTGGTAGTTCCCGAAGGGAAAGTCGCGCCGCTAGCCAAGCCCGCTGTTTGCGTCGTCGTTGCACCCGGACAGTTGTCGGTGCCGACTGGCGCGGTGTAGGTCACCACTGCAGTACATTGTCCACTTGTGGCGTTGACGCTGATATTCGCAGGGCATGTGATCGCTGGCGCTTGGTTGTCAACGACCGTTACCGTGAAGGAGCAGGTCGTCGTAGTACCCGAAGCATCTGTCACGCGGAAGGTATTCGTCGTCACGCCGACCGGGAAGGTCGCGCCGCTGGCCAAGCCTGCTGTCTGCGTCGTCGTTGCACCCGGACAGTTGTCTGTGCCGACGGGCGCGGTGTAGGTCACCACGGCATTGCATTGTCCGCTCGTCGCATTGACGCTGATATTCGCAGGGCATGTAATCGCTGGCGCTTGGTTGTCAACGACCGTTACCGTGAAGGAGCAGGTCGAAGTAGTACCCGAAGCATCCGTCACACGGAAGGTATTCGTCGTCACGCCAACCGGGAAAGTTGCGCCGCTGGCCAAACCCGCTGTTTGCGTCGTCGTGGCACCCGGACAGTTGTCCGTGCCGACTGGCGCGGTAAAGGTCACCACGGCATTGCATTGTCCGCTCGTCGCATTGACGCTGATATTTGCAGGGCAAGTGATGGCGGGCGCCTGGTTGTCAACCACGGTCACCGTGAAGGAGCAGGTCGTCGTAGTGCCGAAGGCGTCCGTCACTGTGAACGTATTGGTGGTTGTTCCCGAAGGGAAGGTCGCACCGCTGGCCAAGCCTGCTGTTTGCGTCGTCGTTGCACCTGGACAGTTGTCCGTGCCGACCGGCGCGGTGTAGGTCACCACGGCCGTGCATTGTCCGCTGGTCGCGTTGACGCTGATGTTCGCAGGGCAAGTGATGGCGGGTGCCTGGTTGTCAACGACCGTTACCGTGAAGGAGCAGGTCGTTGTAGTACCGGATGCATCGGTCACACGGAAGGTATTGGTCGTCACGCCAACCGGGAACGTCGCGCCGCTGGCCAAGCCTGCTGTTTGCGTCGTCGTTGCACCCGGACAATTGTCCGTGCCGACTGGCGCGGTGTAGGTCACCAGTGCATTGCATTGTCCTGTGGTTGCGTTGACGCTGATATTGGCGGGGCACGTAATCGCGGGAGCCTGATTATCAACGACCGTCACTGTGAAGGAGCAGGTCGTCGTGTTGCCGGACGCGTCCGTCACTGTAAATGTATTGGTGGTAGTTCCCGAAGGGAAGGTCGCGCCGCTGGCCAAGCCTGCTGTTTGCGTCGTCGTTGCACCCGGACAGTTGTCCGTGCCGACTGGCGCGGTGTAGGTCACCACGGCAGTACATTGCCCGCTGGTTGCGTTGACGCTGATATTCGCAGGACATGTAATCGCTGGCGCTTGGTTGTCAACGACCGTCACCGTGAAGGAGCAGGTCGTCGTGTTGCCGGATGCGTCCGTCACGGTAAAGGTATTGGTGGTAATTCCCGAAGGGAAAGTCGCGCCGCTGGCCAAGCCTGCTGTTTGCGTCGTCGTTGAACCCGGACAGTTGTCGGTGCCGACCGGTGCGGTATAGGTCACCACGGCAGTACATTGTCCGCTGGTTGCGTTGACGCTGATATTCGCAGGACATGTAATCGCTGGCGCTTGGTTGTCAACGACCGTCACCGTGAAGGAGCAGGTCGTCGTGTTGCCGGATGCGTCCGTCACTGTAAATGTATTGGTGGTAGTTCCTGAAGGGAACGTCGCGCCGCTGGCCAAGCCTGCTGTTTGCGTCGTCGTTGAACCCGGACAGTTGTCGGTGCCGACCGGTGCGGTATAGGTCACCACGGCAGTACATTGTCCGCTGGTTGCGTTGACGCTGATATTCGCAGGGCAACTGATGGCTGGTGCCTGATTGTCAACGACCGTCACTGTGAACAAGCAGGTTGTCGTGTTGCCGGATGCGTCCGTCACTGTAAATGTATTGGTGGTAGTTCCCGAAGGGAACGTCGCACCACTGGCCAAGCCCGCCGTCGGTGTCGTCGTTGCACCCGGACAGTTGTCCGTGCCGACCGGCGCGGTGTAGGTCACCACTGCAGTACATTGTCCACTTGCGGCGTTGACGCTGATATTCGCAGGACACGTGATTGCTGGTGCCTGGTTGTCAACGACCGTCACGGTGAACGAGCAGGTCGTCGTAGTTCCCGATGCATCCGTCACACGGAAGGTATTGGTCGTCACGCCAACCGGGAATGTCGCGCCACTCGCCAAGCCCGCTGTCTGCGTCGTCGTTGCACCCGAACAGTTGTCCGTGCCGACTGGCGCGGTGTAGGTCACCACGGCATTGCATTGTCCGCTGGTGGCGTTGACGCTGATATTTGCAGGGCAAGTGATGGCGGGTGCCTGATTGTCAATAACGGTTACCAAGAAGGAGCAGGTCGTAGTAGTACCGGAAGCATCCGTCACGCGGAAGATATTCGTCGTCACGCCGACGGGGAAGGTTGCTCCACTAGCAAGGCCTGCGATCTGCGTCGTCGTTGCTCCCGGACAGTTGTCAGTGCCGACTGGCGCGGTGTAGGTCGCCAAGGCAGTACATTGCCCGCTGGTGGCGTTGAGGCTGATATTTGCAGGGCAAGTGATGGCCGGAGCCTGGTTGTCAACGACCGTCACTGTGAACGAGCAGGTCGTCGTGTTGCCGGATGCGTCTGTCACGGTAAAGGTATTGGTGGTAGTTCCCGAAGGGAATGTCGCGCCGCTGGCCAAGCCTGCTGTCTGCGTCGTCGTTGCACCCGGACAATTGTCTGTGCCGACTGGAGCGGTGTAGGTCACCACCGCCATGCACTGTCCGCTGGTTGCGTTGACGCTGATATTCGCAGGACATGTAATCGCAGGTACTTGGTTGTCAACGACCGTCACTGTGAAGGAGCAAGTCGTCGTGGTACCTGAAGCATCGGTCACACGGAAGGTATTCGTCGTCACGCCGACCGGGAAGGTCGCACCGCTGGTCAAGCCTGCTGTTTGCGTCGTCGTTGCACCCGGACAGTTGTCCGTGCCGACTGGCGTGGTATAGGTCACCACGGCATTGCATTGTCCGCTTGTGGCGTTGACGCTGATATTCGCAGGGCAAGTGATGGCCGGAGCTTGATTATCAACGACCGTTACCGTGAAGGAGCAGGTCGTCGTAGTACCGGATGCGTCCGTCACACGGAAGGTATTCGTCGTCACGCCAACCGGGAATGTCGCGCCGCTGGCCATGCCCGCTGTCTGCGTTGTCGTTGCACCTGGACAGTTGTCCGTGCCGACAGGCGCGGTGTAGGTCACCACGGCAGTACATTGCCCGCTGGTTGCGTTGATACTGATATTCGCAGGGCACGTGATCGCAGGTGCTTGGTTGTCAACGACCGTCACGGTGAACGAGCAGGTCGTCGTAGTACCCGAAGCATCCGTCACGCGGAAGGTATTGGTCGTAACGCCAACCGGGAAAGTTGCGCCGCTGGCCAAGCCTGTTGTTTGCGTTGTCGTTGCACCCGCACAGTTGTCCGTGCCGACCGGCGCGGTATAGGTCACGACTGCGTTGCATTGGCCGCTCGTCGCATTGACGCTGATATTCGCAGGGCACGTGATCACAGGTGCCTGATTATCAACGACCGTAACGGCGAAGGAGCAGGTCGTCGTATTGCCGGATGCGTCCGTCACTGTAAAGGTATTGGTGGTAATTCCCGAAGGGAAAGTCGCACCACTGGCCAAGCCTGCTGTTTGCGTCGTCGTTGCTCCCGAACAGTTGTCCGTACCGACTGGCGCGGTGTAGGTCACGACGGCAGTACATTGTCCGCTGGTGGCGTTGACGCTGATATTCGCAGGACATGTAATCGCTGGCGCTTGGTTGTCAACGACCGTCACGGTGAACGAGCAGGTCGTTGTAGTACCGGATGCATCGGTCACACGGAAGGTATTGGTGGTAGTTCCCGAAGGGAAAGTCGCTCCGCTGGCCAAGCCCGCAGTCTGCGTCGTCGTTGCACCCAGGCAGTTGTCCGTGCCGACCGGCGCGGTGTAGGTCACCACGGCAGTACATTGTCCGCTTGTGGCGTTGACGCTGACATTCGCAGGGCATGTAATCGCTGGCGCTTGGTTGTCAACGACCGTCACCGTGAAGGAGCAGGTCGTCGTGTTGCCGGATGCGTCCGTCACTGTAAAGGTATTGGTGGTACTTCCCGAAGGGAAAGTTGCACCGCTGGCCAAGCCCGCTGTTTGCGTGGTCGTTGCACCGGGACAGTTGTCCGTGCCGACCGGCGCGGTGTAGGTCACCACGGCATTGCATTGTCCGCTGGTGGCGTTGACGCTGATATTCGCGGGGCACGTGATTGCTGGAGCCTGATTGTCGACGACCGTAACCGTGAAGGAGCAAGTCGTCGTGTTGCCGGATGCGTCGGTGACAGTAAATGTATTCGTCGTCACGCCGACTGGGAAGGTCGCTCCGCTGGCCAAGCCTGCTGTTTGCATCGTCGCTGCACCTGGACAGTTGTCCGTACCGACTGGCGCGGTGTAGGTCACGACGGCGTTGCATTGGCCGCTCGTCGCGTTGACGCTGATGTTCGCGGGGCATGTGATCGCGGGTCCTTGGTTGTCAACGACCGTTACCGTGAAGGAGCAGGTTGTAGTAGTACCCGAAGCATCCGTCACGCGGAAGGTATTGGTCGTCACGCCGACCGGGAAGGTCGCGCCGCTGGCCAAGCCTGCTGTTTGCGTCGTCGTTGCACCCGGACAGTTGTCCGTGCCGACTGGCGCGGTGTAGGTCACCACGGCATTGCATTGTCCGCTGGTGGCGTTGACGCTGATATTCGCGGGGCAAGTGATTGCTGGAGCCTGATTGTCGACGACCGTAACCGTGAAGGAGCAAGTCGTCGTGTTGCCGGATGCGTCGGTGACAGTAAATGTATTCGTCGTCACGCCGACTGGAAGGTCGCTCCGCTGGCCAAGCCTGCTGTTTGCATCGTCGCTGCACCTGACAGTTGTCCGTACCGACTGGCGCGGTGTAGGTCACGACGGCGTTGCATTGGCCGCTGTCGCGTTGACGCTGATGTTCGCGGGGCAGTGTCGCGGGTCCTTGGTTGTCAACGACCGTTACCGTGAAGGAGCAGGTTGTAGTAGTACCCGAAGCATCCGTCACGCGGAAGGTATTGGTCGTCACGCCGACCGGGAAGGTCGCGCCGCTGGCCAAGCCTGCTGTTTGCGTCGTCGTTGCACCCGGACAGTTGTCCGTGCCGACTGGCGCGGTGTAGGTCACGACGGCATTGCATTGCCCGCTGGTGGCGTTGACGCTGATATTCGCAGGACATGTAATCGCTGGCGCTTGGTTGTCAACGACCGTTACCGTGAAGGAGCAGGTCGTTGTAGTACCGGATGCATCGGTCACCGTGAACGTATTGGTGGTGGTTCCCGAAGGGAACGTCGCGCCGCTGGCCAAGCCTGCTGTTTGCGTCGTCGTTGCACCCGGACAGTTGTCCGTGCCGACAGGCGGGGTGTAGGTCACCACGGCCGTGCATTGTCCGCTGGTGGCATTGACGCTGATGTTCGCGGGGCAGGTGATCACTGGTGCCTGGTTGTCAACGACGGTTACCGTAAAGGAACACGTTGTCGTAGTACCAGAGGCATCCGTCACACGGAAGGTATTGGTCGTCACGCCGACCGGAAAAGTCGCGCCGCTGGCCAAGCCTGCAGTTTGCGTTGTCGTCGCACCGGGACAGTTGTCCGTGCCGACTGGCGCGGTGTAGGTCACGACGGCGTTGCATTGGCCGCTCGTCGCGTTGACGCTGATATTCGCAGGGCAAGTGATGGCGGGTGCCTGATTATCAACGACCGTCACGGTGAACGAGCAGGTCGTCGTAGTACCCGAAGCATCCGTCACGCGGAAGGTATTCGTCGTCACGCCAACCGGGAAGGTCGCGCCGCTGGCCAAGCCTGCTGTTTGCGTCGTCGTTGCACCCGGACAGTTGTCCGTGCCGACTGGCGTGGTATAGGTCACCACGGCATTGCATTGTCCGCTTGTGGCGTTGACGCTGATATTCGCAGGGCAAGTGATGGCCGGAGCCTGATTATCAACGACCGTTACCGTGAAGGAGCAGGTCGTCGTAGTACCGGATGCGTCCGTCACGGTAAAGGTATTGGTGGTAGTTCCCGAAGGGAAAGTTGCGCCGCTGGCCAAGCCCGCTGTCTGCGTTGTCGTTGCACCCGGACAGTTGTCCGTGCCGACTGGCGCGGTGTAGGTCACCACGGCCGTGCATTGTCCGTTCGTCGCGTTGACGCTGATATTCGCAGGACATGTAATCGCTGGCGCTTGGTTGTCAACGACCGTCACCGTGAAGGAGCAAGTCGTGGTAGTACCAGAAGCATCCGTCACGCGGAACGTATTCGTCGTCACGCCAACCGGGAAGGTCGCGCCGCTGGCCAAGCCTGCTGTCTGCGTCGTCGTTGCACCCGGACAGTTGTCCGTGCCGACGGGCGCGGTGTAGGTCACCACGGCAGTACATTGTCCGCTGGTGGCGTTGACGCTGATATTCGCAGGGCAAGTGATGGCCGGAGCCTGATTATCAACGACCGTTACCGTGAAGGAGCAAGTCGTTGTAGTACCAGAAGCATCCGTCACGCGGAAGGTATTCGTCGTCACGCCAACCGGGAAGGTCGCGCCGCTTGCAAGGCCTACGATCTGCGTCGTCGTTGCACCCGGACAGTTGTCCGTGCCGACTGGCGCGGTGTATGTCACCACGGCAGTACATTGCCCACTGGTGGCGTTGACGCTGATATTCGCAGGGCATATAATCGCTGGTGCTTGATTGTCAATGACGGTTACCGTGAAGGAGCAAGTCGTCGTGTTGCCGGATGCGTCCGTCACGGTAAAGGTATTGGTGGTAATTCCCGAAGGGAAGGTCGCGCCGCTAGCCAAGCCCGCTGTTTGCGTTGTCGTTGCACCCGGACAGTTGTCCGTGCCGACCGGTGCTGTGTAAGTCACGATGGCACTGCATAGTCCGCTGGTGGCGTTGACGCTGATATTCGCAGGACAAGTGATGGCCGGTGCCTGATTGTCAACGACCGTCACTGTGAACGAGCAGGTTGTCGTGTTGCCGGATGCGTCCGTCACTGTAAATGTATTCGTGGTAGTTCCCGAAGGGAAGGTCGCGCCGCTGGCCAAGCCCGCTGTCTGCGTCGTCGTTGCACCAATACAGTTGTCCGTGCCGACTGGCGCGGTATAGGTCACCACGGCATTGCATTGTCCGCTGGTGGCGTTGACGCTGATGTTTGCGGGACATGTGATCGCGGGTGCCTGATTGTCAACGACCGTCACCGTGAAGGAGCAAGTCGTTGTAGTACCGAGCATCCGTCACGGAAGGTATGTGTCACGCCACGGGAAGGTCGCGCTGGCGCGCTGCTGCGTCGCGTGCACCGACGTTGTCCGTGCCGATCGGCGCGGTGTAGGTCACCAGTGCATTGCATTGTCCTGTGGTTGCGTTGACGCTGATATTCGCAGGGCAAGTGATCGCGGGAGCCTGATTGTCAACCACTGTTACCGTGAAGGAGCAGGTTGCAGTATTTCCAGCCAAATCCGTCGCACGGAAAGTATTCGTCGTCACGCCGACCGGGAAAGTCGCCCCGCTGGCTAAGCCTCCAGACTGCACAACGACTGGCGAAGCTGTACAATTGTCAATCGAAGTCGGGGCTGTATAGCTAGCAACCGCATTGCAAGATCCTGGGGCTACATTCAAGGTGATATTCGAAGGACAACCCGGAACAGCCAAACATGCCTGGAGATTATTTACATAAACGTTTTTGGGCGTCCCGGCACCGACATTCGAATTGAAAACACGAATCCTGCTGATGACCTGATTGCCACCCCCAGGATTCAAAGTTGAAACCAATGTTTGGTTGGCGCCATTCACTTTTCGCGTCAATTTGATACTGACTTGCGTAGCTGAAATTGCCGTCAGAGATATGGCCAAACCCTCATCCGTGAACGCGATACCTGTAAAATTTGTTGTCCCGCTGGCATCCAACAATTGATAGGTCGTTTGTCCTCCAAGAAACCGGACTTCGCTCAAAATCTGTCCCGCCGAATTCATCACTTGGAACCCAGTCGTTTGACCGTTGTCAATGAATCCATTGTCATACTCGACATTCAACGTGCTTCCGACTGCGAATGATCCCGAAATGTTGCGAATGGCTTCGGTATTCTGCCCCGAATTGGCATACATACCCAAAGCTCTTCCGGAACTATTGATATCCCCATCAGCATTCGTATCCGTTCCAGCTCCATTCGCAGTGGATGTCGCAACAAAGAAGCCTGCTTGACTGGTGTTTCCTGTGGATGCATTCAAAGTCCATGCTCCAAAGCCGGCACCATCGTTGTCTCCAGTCTGCCAACCGTCATTGTAAGCAGTTGCCGCGGCATTGCTCGAATTGCAATTAGCAGTAACCAATACAGGATTTTCAGCATCCACAACTGTTACCGTGAATGAACATGTTGCGGTATTGCCGCTTCCATCGGTCACGCGGAAGGTATTGGTAGTCACACCAACAGGAAATGTACCGCCGCTTGGCAATCCAACAAGTTGAATCGTCAACGGAGCAGGGCAATTGTCCGTCCCGACAGGTGCGGTATAATTCACCACCGCTGCGCAAGTACCGCTCGTTGCGTTGACGCTGATATTGCTTGGACATGTGATCGAAGGCAAAATCAAGTCCGTGGAAATTTGCACATCATCAAAGGAGGTAGGACAAGGGGAATTGGTAATCGTCCAACGTAAAACATAAACTTGACCTGCTACACCGGTAAATGTCGATGTCGGCGAAGTTGGGGTCGCAACCGATCCACCGGCACCGCTCAAGATGCTCCAAGAACCCGTTCCTACCGTCGGTGAATTGGCAGCCAAAGTCGCTGTGATTCCGCAGATATTTTGATCCGGACCAGCATTGGCGATGGTTGGACTTGGCGTAAGTGTTATCTGTACATCATCAAAAGTTGGCGCACAAGGGGAATTGGTAATGGTCCATCGGAGGGTATAGACCGTTCCAGCAACACCTGTGAAGGCGGAGGTTGCGGAGGAAGGGGTCGTAACGGATCCGCCGGCACCGCTTACAATGCTCCAAGTCCCTGCACCAACTGAAGGCGCATTGCCGGCCAAAACTGCGGCGTTTCCACATACAATTTGGTCCGGACCTGCGTTGGAGACGGATGGATTCCCAACAAATGCAATCACCACGTCGTCAATTGTGGAGGCTACGCAAGGCGAATTTGAGACGGTCCATTTCAAGGTATAGGTTGTTCCCGAGACCCCTGAAAAGGCCGAAGTTGGAGAAGTCGGCGTGGTAATCGTTCCACCCGCACCACTCAAGATGCTCCAAACACCGGTTCCAAAAACTGGAGTGATCGCGGCCAAGTTGGTCGAAGTCGCACACAGGCTTTGGTCTGGACCAGCATTGGCAAGGGATGGGTTTGCAGCTAAGGTAATCACCACATCATCGGTCGAAGCTGCACAAGGTGCATTCGCAATCGTCCAGCGGAGGGTGTATACTGTTCCCGCCACACCTGTAAATGCTGAAGTTGGCGATGTCGGGGTGGTCACCGTTCCACCAACACCCGAGACAATGCTCCAGCTTCCGACGCCAACAGTCGGTGTATTTGCAGCCAGAGTCACGGATGTTCCGCAAATGTTTTGATTCGGTCCTGCATTAGAGATTGTCGTTGCAGGCGTCACCGTGATCGTGCCCGTCGTCGTTGCCGGCGGACAGCCGCCTGTGGTCGTAACTGTGTAGGTAAACGAGCCGCTCGCCGTAGGCGTGCCGCTGATGGTCACCACATTCGCAGCCCAAGAACCTGTCACGCCTGCTGGCAAGCCGGTCACCGTTGCGCCTGTGGCGCCAGTCGTTGCCAAGGGTAATCGTGGTCAAAGGTGAATTAATACAGACCGTTCGGTTGATGCCCACAGCAACGGTATTCAACGGGGTCACCGTGATGGTACCCGTCGTCGTTGCCGGAGGACAGCCGCCTGTCGTGGTAACGGTATAAGTGAATGTACCGCTCGCAGTTGGTGTGCCGCTGATCGTCACCACGATCCCTGACCAAGATCCTGTTACACCTGCTGGCAAGCCGGTCACCGTAGCGCCCGTGGCTCCGGTTGTTGCCAAGGTGATGCTGGTCAAAGCCGAATTGATACAAACCGTTCAGTTGACGCCCGCAGCAACGGTATTCAACGGCGTAACCGTGATTGTGCCCGTCGTCGTTGCTGGCGGACAGCCGCCTGTCGTCGTAACTGTATAGGTAAATGTGCCACTAGCAGTTGGTGTGCCGTTGATGGTCAACACATTCGCAGTCCAAGAACCTGTCACGCCTGCTGGTAAGCCAGTGACCGTAGCGCCCGTTGCTCCGGTGGTTGCCAAGGTGATGCTGGTCAACGGCGAATTGATACAGACCGTTTGATTCGTTCCCGGAGCAACGGTATTCAAAGGCGTCACCGTGATGGTGCCTGTCGTCGTTGCCGGCGGACAGCCGCCTGTCGTGGTAACTGTATAGGTGAATGTACCGCTAGCAGTTGGTGTGCCGCTGATCGTCACCACATTCGCAGCCCAAGAACCTGTTACACCTGCTGGCAAGCCGGTCACCGTCGCGCCCGTTGCTCCGGTGGTTGCCAACGTGATGCTGGTCAAAGCCGAATTGATACAAACCGTTTGATTCGTTCCCGCAGCCACAGTATTCAAAGGGGTAACCGTGATCGTGCCTGTCGTCGTTGCCGGAGGACAGCCGCCTGTGGTCGTAACTGTGTAGTTAAACGAGCCGCTCGCAGTTGGTGTGCCGCTGATGGTCACCACATTCGCAGCCCAAGATCCCGTCACACCTGCTGGTAAGCCGGTCACCGTAGCGCCCGTGGCTCCGGTGGTTGCCAAGGTGATGCTGGTCAAGGGCGAATTGATACAGACCGTTTGATTCGTTCCCGCAGCAACGGTATTCAAAGGGGTCACCGTGATCGTGCCCGTCGTCGTTGCCGGCGGACAGCCGCCTGTGGTCGTCACTGTATATGTGAATGTGCCGCTCGCAGTTGGCGTACCGCTGATCGTCACCACATTCGCAGCCCAAGATCCTGTTACACCTGCTGGCAAGCCGGTCACCGTCGCGCCCGTTGCTCCGGTGGTTGCCAAGGTGATGCTGGTCAGAGCCGAATTGATACAAACCGTTTGATTCGTTCCCGTGGCAACGGTATTCAACGGTGTCACCGTGATCGTGCCCGTCGTCGTTGCCGGAGGACAGCCGCCTGTGGTCGTAACTGTGTAGGTGAATGTACCGCTCGCAGTTGGTGTGCCGCTGATCGTCACCACATTCGCAGCCCAAGAACCGGTCACACCTGCTGGGAGGCCGGTCACCGTTGCACCTGTCGCGCCTGTCGTTCCAAGGGTAATCGTAGTAATCGGCGAATTGATACAAACCGTTTGATTGGTTCCTGCAGCAACAGTATTCAAAGGGGTCACCGTGATCGTGCCCGTCGTCGTTGCCGGAGGACAGCCGCCTGTCGTGGTAACTGTATAGGTGAACGTACCGCTCGCAGTTGGTGTGCCGCTGATGGTCACCGTGTTCGCAGCCCAAGAACCTGTCACACCTGCTGGCAAGCCAGTCACCGTAGCGCCCGTGGCTCCGGTGGTTGCCAAGGTGATGCTGGTCAAAGCCGAATTGATACAGACCGTTCGGTTGATGCCCGCAGCAACGGTATTCAACGGTGTCACCGTGATCGTGCCCGTCGTCGTTGCCGGCGGACAGCCGCCTGTGGTCGTAACTGTGTAGGTGAATGTGCCGCTCGCAGTTGGCGTGCCGCTGATCGTCACCACATTCCCTGCCCAAGATCCTGTTACACCTGCTGGCAAGCCGGTCACCGTTGCGCCTGTAGCTCCGGTGGTTGCCAAGGTGATGCTGGTCAAAGCCGAATTGATACAGACCGTTCGGTTGGTTCCCGCAGCAACGGTATTCAAAGGGGTCACCGTGATGGTGCCTGTCGTCGTTGCCGGAGGACAGCCGCCTATGGTCGTCACTGTATAAGTGAATGTACCGCTCGCAGTTGGCGTGCCGCTGATCGTCACCACATTCGCAGACCAAGTACCCGTCACACCAGCTGGCAAGCCGGTGATAGTTGCTCCCGTGGCTCCGGTGGTTGCCAAGGTGATGCTGGTCAAAGGCGAATTGATACAAACCGTTTGGTTCGTGCCCGCAGCAACGGTATTCAACGGCGTCACCGTGATGGTGCCCGTCGTCGTTGCCGGCGGACAGCCGCCTGTTGTCGTCACTGTGTAGGTGAATGTGCCGCTCGCAGTTGGCGTGCCGCTGATGGTCACCAAATTCGCAGCCCAAGAACCCGTTACACCTGCTGGCAAGCCGGTCACCGTAGCGCCCGTTGCACCAGTGGTTGCCAAGGTGATGCTGGTCAAAGCTGAATTGATACAAACCGTTTGGTTTGTACCCGGAGCAACCGTATTCAAAGGGGTGACCGTGATCGTACCCGTCGTCGTTGCCGGAGGACAGCCGCCTGTCGTGGTAACTGTATAGGTGAATGTACCGCTCGCTGTTGGTGTGCCGCTGATCGTCACCACATTCGAAGCCCAAGAACCTGTTACACCTGCTGGCAAGCCGGTCACCGTAGCGCCCGTGGCTCCGGTGGTTGCCAAGGTGATGCTGGTCAATGGCGAATTGATACAAACCGTTTGATTGACACCCGCAGCAACGGTATTCAACGGCGTCACCGTGATCGTGCCCGTCGTCGTTGCCGGAGGACAGCCGCCTGTGGTCGTAACTGTATATGTGAATGTGCCGCTCGCAGTTGGTGTGCCGCTGATCGTCACCACATTCGCAGCCCAAGATCCTGTTACACCTGCTGGCAAGCCGGTCACCGTTGCGCCGGTGGCGCCGGTGGTTGCCAAGGTGATGCTGGTCAAAGGTGAATTGATACAGACCGTTTGGTTGATGCCCGCAGCAACGGTATTCAACGGCGTCACCGTGATCGTGCCCGTCGTCGTTGCCGGCGGGCAGCCGCCTGTGGTTGTAACTGTGTAGGTAAATGTGCCGCTCGCAGTTGGCGTGCCGCTGATCGTCACCAAGTTCCCTGCCCAAGATCCTGTTACACCTGCTGGCAAGCCGGTCACCGTTGCGCCCGTGGCTCCGGTGGTTGCCAAGGTGATGCTGGTCAAAGGCGAATTGATACAAACCGTTCGGTTGATGCCCGCAGCAACGGTATTCAAAGGCGTCACCGTGATCGTGCCCGTCGTCGTTGCCGGAGGACAGCCGCCTGTCGTGGTAACTGTATAGGTGAATGAGCCGCTCGCAGTTGGTGTGCCGCTGATGGTCACCACATTCGCAGCCCAAGATCCTGTCACACCTGCTGGTAAGCCGGTCACCGTAGCGCCTGTGGCTCCGGTCGTTGCCAAGCGTGATACTGGTCAATGGTGAATTGATACAAACCGTTTGGTTGATGCCTGCAGCAACGGTATTCAAAGGCGACCCGCAGCAACGGTATTCAAAGGAGTGACCGTGATCGTGCCCGTCGTCGTTGCCGGAGGACAGCCGCCTGTCGTGGTAACTGTATATGTGAATGTACCACTCGCAGTCGGCGTGCCGCTGATGGTCACCGTGTTCGCAGCCCAGGAACCTGTTACACCTGCTGGCAAGCCGGTCACCGTTGCGCCCATGGCGCCGGTGGTTGCCAAGGGTGATGCTGGTCAAAGCCGAATTGATACAAACCGTTTGATTGGTTCCCGCAGCAACGGTATTCAAAGGGGTGACCGTGATCGTGCCCGTCGTCGTTGCCGGCGGACAGCCGCCCGTAGTCGTCACCGTATATGTGAACGTGCCGCTCGCAGTCGGTGTGCCGCTGATGGTCACCACGTTTCCCGCCCAAGAACCCGTTACACCTGCTGGCAAGCCGGTCACCGTAGCGCCCGTGGCGCCGGTGGTTGCCAAGGTGATGCTGGTCAACGGTGAATTAATACAAACCGTTCGATTGATGCCCGCAGCAACAGTATTCAACGGTGTCACCGTGATCGTGCCTGTCGTCGTTGCCGGCGGACAGCCGCCTGTGGTGGTAACTGTATAGGTGAATGTGCCGCTTGCAGTCGGTGTGCCGCTGATGGTCACCACGTTTGCTGCCCAAGAACCTGTTACACCTGCTGGTAAGCCGGTCACCGTAGCGCCGGTTGCGCCAGTGGTTGCCAACGTAATGCTGGTCAAAGCCGAATTGATACAAACCGTTTGATTGACACCCGCAGCAACAGTATTCAACGGCGTCACCGTGATCGGGCCCGTCGTCGTTGCCCAAGGACAGCCGCCTGTGGTCGTGACTGTATAGGTGAATGTACCGCTCGCAGTTGGCGTGCCGCTGATGGTCACCACGTTTCGCCGCCCAAGATCCTGTCACGCCTGCTGGCAAGCCGGTCACCGTAGCGCCGGTGGCGCCGGTGGTTGCCAAGGTGATGCTGGTCAATGGTGAATTGATACAAACCGTTTGATTCGTTCCCGCAGCAACGGTATTCAAAGGAGTGACCGTGATCGTGCCTGTCGTCGTTGCAGGCGGACAGCCGCCTGTAGTCGTGACTGTGTAGGTGAATGTGCCGCTTGCAGTTGGCGTGCCGCTGATGGTCACCACATTCGCAGCCCAACAACCCGTCACGCCCGCTGGTAACCGGTGACCGTTGCGCCTGTCGCTCCGGTGGTTGCCAACGTGATGCTGGTCAAAGCCGAATTGATACAAACCGTTCGGTTGATGCCCACAGCGACAGTATTCAAAGGTGTCACCGTGATCGTGCCCGTCGTCGTGGCCGGCGGACAGCCGCCTGTCGTGGTAACTGTATAGGTGAATGTACCACTCGCAGTTGGTGTGCCGCTGATCGTCACCACATTCCCAGCCCAAGAACCTGTCACACCTGCTGGCAAGCCGGTCACCGTTGCGCCAGTGGCGCCGGTCGTTGCCAAGGTGATGCTGGTCAGAGCCGAATTGATACAAACCGTTCGGTTGATGCCCGCAGCAACGGTATTCAGCGGTGTCACGGTGATCGTGCCCGTCGTCGTTGCCGGCGGACAGCCGCCTGTGGTCGTCACTGTATATGTGAACGTACCGCTCGCAGTTGGTGTGCCGCTGATGGTCACCACGTTCCCCGCCCAAGATCCCGTTACACCTGCTGGTAAGCCGGTCACCGTTGCGCCAGTGGCGCCGGTCGCTGCAAGCGTAATACTGGTCAATGGTGAATTAATACAAACCGTTCGGTTGATGCCCGCAGAAACCGTATTCAACGGATTGACCGTGACCGTTGTCGCAGCGCAAGTCGTCGTATTACACTGACCTTCGTAGCGTACAAAATAAGTCGTGGTGGATGTCGGCGCGACGGTACCGCTACCAATAGGCTGTGTCGTCAAAGAGATATAGTCAATCTCCATGTTTACCGCGGCGTTACTTGCCCAGTCAAATCGCCATCCTAGTATGTTTCCTCCCGAAACGTATTGGGGATCAGAATACATGTCAATGGTCAACAGTTGCCACGCTCCGCCTCCGACCAAAACTCCGGAAGCCGATTCGCCGCCCACCGCAAAATTGTGCGCCCGTTGTAGAAAAAGATCTCTGCAGTACCCGGCGTACCAGAAAGCACCCGATATCGAATATTCACGTAGCGGAAAATATTGGGATCAAAAGAACCCAAACCCGCCATGTCGATCATCGGGTCGTTGGTTTGTGAAGTGACATTCAAGATGCCCGCAATCACCGAGTTGACGGTCGTGCTTGGCGCACCATAAGGTTGTGTCACCCAATCCTGCGTGAATGGACCGCAGGCGGAAGGACCATACCAAGTCGCGACCGCACCCGTTCCAAGAGAACCCTCCGGTTGCTGTCAAGGTCGTCGATGATCCAACGCAAATGCTTGTGGTTCCTGAAATTCCTGTAGGCGGTGTCGAAAGCGTATTGACCGTCACGGTGATCGAGGCACAACCCGTCGTATTGCAGGTGCCTGCATATCTTACAAAATAGGTGGTCGTGACCGCAGGTGAAACGGTTATCGAATTTCCTGTGCCTGCCGAAGTTCCACCACAAGAGCCTGAAAACCATTGGGCAACCGCCCCATCTCCCGGCGAACCTCCCACCAAGGTGAGCGTTGTGCTACTGCCTGCACATACGGCATTGTTTCCGGAAATGCTCGTCGGTGCGACCGAGGAGCTCTGAATGTGATGACAACGTCGTCACTCGAAGCGGTACATGGTGCATTGTAAATTGTCCAGCGCAGCGTATAAAGCAGCCTGAGCCGCCCCCATAATAGCCGCCGCCACCACCAGTTCCATATCCTGCTACGGTGTTTGAGCCACCTTGGCCGAGTGAACCATTTTGGTTACCTGTACAAGATCCATGGCCCGTCGGTCCAGCTGTACCTCCAGCAACTTGTGTACCGCCAGCACCAGTATATTGACAGTCCGAACAAGAAAAGACGCATCCGCTCATGCCGATCAAGCCGCCACCATGCCCGCCTTCAGCGGTATTGGTACCGCAGTTGCTTCCAGTACCGCCACCACCACCCGCGACCATGATACGATTTCCAAGGCCAGCACCACCCTGACGGATGCGTCGCGCCGCCGCCGCTCCCGCAGCCAATATTTGCGCCAGCATTTCCGCCACCATTAAATCCGCCAGTGGTTTCAGTCCCTGCACCCCAACATAGATTTGAAGCACTTCGCCAGGTACGACAGGATGTGTTGATTGAACCCTTCCCCCACAGCCTAAGGCACCATAACCAGCGGCACCATAAGCATCGACCGTGATGGAAGTAACTCCAGAGGGCACAGTAAATGTCTGCACGCCCCCAGTAAAGTTAAATGTTTGATTTCCAGGTCCGCCACCAGTCGTCGAAGCCTCCGCGTAATACGTTGTCGTTCCGCCAGGACTCACAGAAAAGTTGGCGCCGCTTGCCGAGCTGCCGATCGATGCGCCACCTGATGCCACAGTGTACCATTGAATGGTATTACCCGCAGAAGTTGCGTTCAACTGAGAAGTTCCGCCGACGCAAATCGTTGTTGGGGAGGCGGAAACGGGACTTGGGGCTGCAGGCAAAGGCGTAACAGGCACAGAAACCGTTGCACAGGCGGTATTGGAACAACCTGTACCTGCGCCAGGTTCATACCTTACAAAATAATTCGTAGTTGCTGTTGGAGCAGTAATGGTCACTGCTGCTGAGGTTGTATTGTCTCCAGCTGTAACCGAACCAACCAGTGTCCCACCGCAGGAGCCACTGTAAAATGCCACGGTTCCGTTTTTGCTGATCGCCGTTGGAATGTGGCTGTCAGGGTAATCGTCGGGGGCGCAGCATTGGCGCAATAATTGGATGCGGATGTTGTAAGGCCAGTAGGAGCTTCATTCCATCGGTTCACGATCAAAATGGTGCCCGACGTCACGGCCGCACAGCCTGCATTGCTCACGCGGTACCGGATGCGGTCCGCATTGCCATCGCTGTTGGAGGTCTTTTTGGGAAAACAACATGTCCCTGAACTTGTGCCGGTGAGCCAGTTGTTGTTCCAGACACCGTTGTTGCTGCCCCAATCCCAGGTAACGGTTCCCGTTTGCCCTGATACCGTCACGGTGTGACAAAATTTCCCCTGGATCGCAAAAATTGATCGGCCCAGGGTTGGAAACGGAACCTAAAGTGGATGCCGGTGCCGCAACAACCGAAATGGCAGCCGAAAACCCAGCGTAAACCACAGACCCATCCGAGTTGAAACGAATGGTAATCGGTCCAGAAATGGAAGTAACGGTTGGCAACGCTGGCGAACCGCTCGTCGGCCCAAAAAGGATGGGGCCACCTGTTCCGACGCCATCATAAATGGTAACAAAGTCAAAACTACCCTCAGTCACAAACTGGGAAAAAGTGAGCCTGATACTCTGGCAGGCGCTCGGCGGATAAATCACCGTATAACCATCCACGCTGTTGGAATAGTTTCCGGTACCTGCGTGGTCGCAAATGTTGCCTGAACTTGCTGTGATGCTGTTGTTGCCTGTGGCTGGCACGACGTAGTTGCAGGTAGGTCCCGGCAAGCTTACCAGCGTGATCGTCACGTTAGTGCAGGTCGTATTCGTACTGCAATAATATTGGTTCATTACAGAATACAAGTTACCCCCGGGTGAGGCAAATTGTACCGAAGCCGCCACTCCTCCACATGCAGGACCATTGTCGTCATTGTAGGCAACAAATGTGCAACCCGTGGTATAGATGGAAAGCTGCGTATCATAAGCAGCACCACAAGTGGAAATGCGGTACACTGCGCCAGCGACCGTATTGAAAATCGTCGAGCGCTCTCCTCCGAATTGACAAGTCGTAATTGTACCCGTTTGCCCCACCGTCCAACCTGCCACGTTGATACTCGCGTAGTCAGTTGCCGCGCAAGAACATTGCGCTTGCAGCTTAGCAGGGATCAATCCCAAAACAGGCAAAAATACCATTAACCAAAACAGCCGACGTACCTTAGCCATTTCCACGACCCCACTGGTGAGATGAACCTTCATAAGTTCTGAATTTGTTTGTGTGCTTACTGCTTGTCTGATGTATTCCCAACAACCTTGTACTCCTGCGGCTTGCCCAGAATAAAGTCCTTTTTATCCTGCGGCATTCGGTCAAATTCCTCCTGCGGTATTTGTTTTACCTGAATGGATTTCGAATCGTCCACCATTTTCTTGTAGGCTTCAGGATTGGCTTTGATCCAAGCTTCCTTCCTTCGCTGATAGTCTGCGATGTCTTCGCTGGGATTGCCGTTGTCCATGAACTTTGGAAAGCCAGCGGGAACTTCTTTGACTTCACCCGCTTGATAGGAATGCTTGGAGGATCCCCAACCTTTCGTAGGCTCATTGATATTTTGCGCCGAAACGGTATGAATCGCGGCGAGGAAAATGATCAAGGGAACAACGCGAAAAACGACAATACGAAGGTGCAAGATTTCTCCTAGAACATTTTCCAAACCTCTCATATTCAAACATTTATTTACAAAGAAACAACGACAACCAAAGGCTGCATCCACGACACATTCACATAGTTTGGGCCCCTCCACTGGGAAAATCACACTTACGGGTGCTGTAAAGATAGTTTTCAAAACGACACATATCCACATGCTGTGAAGATTCTATCCAAATATTTTCAGACCAAGTGCTCGACCCTGAAAACCAATAGGCCCGTTTCCACATTCATCTACCCACACATTGCAAAAGGGCGGCAACCAAGGTTGCCGCCCTTTCAAAGACAATATCTTATCCGCACTTATTGAAGCACAAACCTGATCACTGCCTGATGCGTCTTGTTGCGACGGTAGGTGGTGACTTTCATCAAGTATGGGCCCGCAGCAAGATCGTTCAAGTCAAAGGCTGCCACGTCCATCAAGTGGGCCATGTTGTACACCTTGACTTTCTGACCCACGACATCCCAGATTTCAATGTCGATCGGCCAATCGATCGGGCTCAAGGTGCGCAGGTTGACGATGCCCATGCTCGGATTTGGATAAAGTGTCAAACCGGTCAAATCCTCAATGGTCTCAGCCACTCCAACCGGGCTATAGAAAATCGAATCGCTCAAACCGAAGCATCCCGTAGAGTCGGCGACGCCTACGTGGTACCAACCCGCAACCGATACCGGGAAGGTCTGACTATTTGCGCCTGGCAACTGGAATCCATTTACAAACCACTGATAGCCAGCATAAGGCTGCGTTGTGGTCAAAATTCCGCTGTTGAGCACAATCGTCGGATTGGGCGAAGTCGCATAGGCCACCGTTACCGGCGTACTTGTTGCCGAGCATCCAAAGCCATTCCATACGGTCACTTGATATGTGCCGGGCTGGGTGATGTTGGACATCTGTGTGGTATCGCCATTGCTCCAGAGATAGTCAAAGTAACCTTGTCCTGCATCCAAAGCAATGCTGCCACTGTCGCAGATGTAGGCATTTGGGCCAGGGAAGATGACCGGCAAAGGATCATTGAATGGAATGATGGAAATATTGACCGAGTCGCTCGTAGCGCAGCCATTTACATCCATTGCAGACAAGCTCACCGGACCAGGTACGCCTCCGACGATGATCGTCTGCGTGGTAGCGCCAGTGCTCCATTGATAACCTGTGAGTCCAGCATCGCCGACCAAAACCACCGAGTCACTGCTGCAATACGTCAATGGTCCAGAAGCCGTAATGATGTCGTAATCCACCAAGTAGGTTCCCAACATCACCGTATCGGTGTCTTGGCAGCCCTGAGCAGTCCAAACCGTACATGCATACATCCCGGGATTGCTCATCATCACCGTAGCACTTGCACTGCCGTTGCTCCAGAGATAGGCAGCATAATTGGTCGGCGCGGTGAACAGCAACGGAATACCGGGGCAAGTTGTCGTATCTGGACCGAGGTCCAATACAGGGTTGATACCCAACTGAAGCGTTGCTGTTGCATTTGCAGCACAACCCATGCTGTCTACCACGGTTACCGAATAGGTTCCGGCAACCACACCATTAATGCTGTCAACAAAGACGCCATTGCTCCATAGGAAGCTGTAAGCTGCGCAGCTTTGTCCGCCCGTGACGATGGCTTGAAGGTCACCTGTTGCCTCACCCTGACAGACCAGCGTATCACCTACGATCGTTACTGCCAGCGGCGCCGGCGCAGTAATCACAATCGTATCCACGGCAACTTGGTTGCGTGCATCGGTGACCGTAACGAAATAGATACCTGCAGCAAGGCCGGTCAGGCTATCTGAAGTTGCGCCGGTACTCCAAGCAAATTGATAGGGCTCGCAACCGCCGGAGACGGTTGTATTGGCAAAGCCATTGGCATCGCCAGCGCAGTTTAAGTGGTAGCCACAACCTTGCAGCTGACTGCTTGCTGTCACTACCAGCGGATCCGGAATCACCGTGACCGTAAAGGCACACGAGATGGTGTTTCCGCTTGTATCCACGACCGTATAGGTGACCGTTGTGCTTCCATCAGGGAATGTGGAGCCCGAGGTATGCGTTCCCGAGGTGGTCACACCACTGCAATTGTCAAGGCCGACCGGCACAACCCAAGTTGCAACAGCACCGCAAATGGAGCTGTCGGCTGCAAGGCTGATATTGGCTGGGCAGACGATGCTTGGCAAAATCGTATCTCGCACCATCACCGTTGCTTGGCATGTGTCGCTGTTTCCATTGACATCAACCACCGTCAACACAACGCCGTTTGCGCCTAGATCCGCACAATCAAATGCGGTAATGTCCAGCGTCAAAGTGGCGATGCCGCAAGCATCCGTAGAGCCATGATCGACATCTCCTGGCAGCAAGGTTCCGGTTCCGTTGGCGCCCAAATAGACCGTTGCGGCCTGACAAAGTGCTACGGGATCCACCGTATCCTCGACCAATACCATTGCCGAGCAAGTACTGGAATTGCCATTGACATCGGTTGCAGTGAGGATCACAACGTTGTTGCCAACCATGCCACAGCTGAAGCTGCTCAGGTTCAGACTCAAACCGGCAATGCCGCAAGCGTCTGTACTTCCATTGTTCACGCTTGCCGCTGTAATGCCACCATTGCCGTTTGGATCAAGCTGAACCGTGACATTCTGGCAAACCGCAACCGGCGCAACGTTGTCCTGCACCGTGATTTGTGTGGTGCAAGAACCGGTATTGCCGTTCACGTCGGTCACGGTCATGATTTCGGTATTGACACCGACATCGCCGCAGCCAAAGCTGTTCTGCGACAAAAAGAAGCTCAACATTTGCAATCCGCAGGCATCGCTGGAACCGTTGTTGATCGAGGCTGGCGCAATGATGCCGACACCGACAGTATTCAACTGTACCGTAGCATTCTGGCAAATGGCCGTTGGTGCCACTGTATCCTGAACGGTGATGGTCGTCACACAAGTACTGGAGTTGCCGTTGACGTCGGTCACAGTCAATACCTCGGAATTGGCGCCCACTTCGGCACAGACAAACGTAGTTTGTGTCAAGCTCAGGGTCTGGATTCCGCAAGCATCACTGGAGCCGTTGTTCACCGCAGCTGCGGTCGTGGTGCCAGTTCCCGTATTGTTCAATTGAACGGTGATATTCTGGCAAATGGCATTCGGAGCGATTGTATCCAAGACCGTGATGATGGTGGAGCAGGTGCTGGAGTTGCCATTGACGTCGGTCACGGTCAAAATCTCTGTATTCGCACCGACCTCCGCGCAGACAAAAGCCGTTTGGCTTAGCGTCAGCGTTGCAATCGCACAGTTGTCGTTCGAGCCATTGTTGACTGAAGCTGCCGTTGTCGCGCCTGTGCCTGTGTTGTTCAGGTGCACCGTCACATTCTGGCAAATGGCATTCGGAGCGATCGTGTCTTCTACCGTCACCGTTCCGGAGCATGTACTGGAATTGCCATTCACGTCGGTGACCGTCAAGATGACGGTGTTGCCGCTGACGTTGGCGCAGGTGAATGCAGTTGTGTTCAAGGCAAGGCTGGCAACACCGCAGGCATCCGTCGAACCGTTGTTGACTTGTGCCGCCGTGATCGTTGCATTGCCGGTCACATCCAATTGTACCGTGATGTTCTGGCAAATGGCAGTCGGAGCAACATTGTCTTCAACTGTGATCGTGGTGGTACATGTTGTCGAATTCCCATTTACATCCGTCACCGTCAGCACCTCGGAATTGGCACCAACCTCAGCACATACAAAAGCGGATTGGCTCAGGCTCAGGGTTTGAATTCCGCAAGCATCGCTCGAACCATTGTTGACCAGCGCTGCCGTGGTTGCACCGTTGCCGGTGATGTCAAGCTGAACGGTAACGTTCTGGCAGATCGCCACCGGCGCAACATTGTCCTCCACCGTGATAACCGTAGTGCAGGTTGCCGAATTCCCATTCACATCCGTCACGGTCAACACTTCAGTATTCGCGCCGACTTCTGCGCAAACAAAAGCAGTCTGACTCAAAACGAGCGATTGAATTCCGCAGGCGTCGTTGGAGCCGTTGTCTACTGCAGTTGCAGTTGTCGCGCCATTGCCCGTATTGTCCAACTGTACCGTCACATTCTGGCAAAGCACAACCGGAGGAATGGTGTCAAGCACGGTCACAACCGCCGAGCAAGTGCTGGAATTGCCATTCACGTCGGTTACCGTCAGCACCACTGTATTCGCATTCACGTTGGCGCAGGTAAATGCGGTGTTGTTGATCGCCAAGCTTGCAATACCGCAAGCATCGGTCGAACCGTTGTTGACTTGGGATGCTGTGATCGCAGCATTCCCCGTCACATCCAATTGCACCGTCAAGTTCTGGCAAATCGCAACCGGAGCGACATTGTCCTCGACCGTGATGGTGGTGGTGCATGTCGTCGAATTGCCATTCACATCCGTTACCGTCAAGACTTCGGTATTGGCCCGACCTCGGCGCAAACGAAGTTCGTTTGGCTCAGGATCAAGGATTGAATTCCGCAGGCATCACTTGAGCCGTTGTTGACAGCCGCGGCCGTAGTCGCGCCAGTTCCCGTATTGTTCAATTGCACGGTTACATTCTGGCAAACTGCCACGGGAGCAACGTTGTCCTCCACCGTGACCGTTGTGGTACAGGTGCTGGAGTTACCATTCACATCCGTGACGGTGAGCACTTCCGTATTGGCGCCGACCTCCGCGCAAACAAATGCGGTCTGACTCAATGACAACCCTGCAATTGCGCAGTTGTCGCTA
>JADKCL010000049.1 GCA_016718825.1 Bacteroidota bacterium
AGGGTTTGAATGGCTGCGGCACGTTTTCCGGCGCGTTCGGAGCCGGTGAACAGCCAGTTTTTCTTGCCGAGCGCGATGGGGCGGATAGTGTTTTCGACGGGGTTGTTGTCAATCGGCAGGTGTCCGCTGCTGGCGTAGCGGATCAGGCTTTGCCAGCGCTTCAAGGTGTAGTCGATGCTTGGCGGTGCCGCCACCATCGGCGGTTTGGGCGCGAGTTTGGTAACCAGTCGTGCAACGATTGCAGGATTGACAGGCTTTTTCGGCACGTAGTTGTTGCCGTGCTTCGGTCGATAAGTGCTTTGCTTTCGGCTTCGACGGCGTAAAGTTTGGCCCGATGCGTTGCAATGCTTCGAATGCAACGGTGCTGGCGTTTGGCTTGATGCAGATCGAAGAATTGGTGGCGCGCGTGCGCCTAACAGCCGAGTTCGGTGCAGTTGCCGACGAGGGTGAATAGCGATTTGTAACCGGCGTAGTCGTCGACAACGAGATGACCTTTGCCAGCCGTCGAGGAAGTCTCGCGCATGTTTGCCACTACGACTGGTTTGGTAGTCAAATATGATGATACGCGGCCCCAATTCGAAGTCGTTGCTGCGATACGCCCACAGGTAGGCGCGCTGGGTTTTTCCGCTGCCGGGATCAAGTTGCGCCACCGGGGTTTCGTCGGCGTGCAACACATTCCCTTGCAATAAGTGCAAAGTCAGCCGGTCGGCTAGCGGTTGCAGTGCCACGCCGACGCGTCCAACCCATTCCGCCAGGGTGGAGAGCGATAGCGTGACATCTTCGCGGGCGGCGATTTGCGTGATGCGATACAGCGGCAGGTGATCGAGGTATTTGGCCGCGACGATCCAAGCAAGCAAACCCGGTGCCGCCATACCGCCGTCGATCACCGCGGGCGGTACCGGTTCCAGCGATCACGGTTTCGCATGCCCGGCAGGCATATTGCGAACGGATGTGGCGGTGCACAAAGAATTCGGCGGGTTTGACGTCGAGTTGTTCGGTGACGTCTTCGCCGATTTTTACCAGATCGCTGCCGCACTGTTTGCATCGGCAGGATTGCGGTTCATGGCGGTGTTCGATGCGCGGCAGGTGATCCGGCAACGGCTGGCGCCCAGCGCGTGCACGCTTAGGCGTCTGCGGAGCAGGCAGCGGCAATTGCTCGACTTCCGCTTCGATCGCCGCCACATCGGTTTGCCAGTCTTCTTCGAACAAACTCAACTGTGGCTGCGACAGTGCTTCGCTCTTCACACCGTAACGAATGCGACGCAAGTGTGCCAGTTCCAGCGTCAGTGCCTGATTCTTTGCTTCCAGCAATTTGAGCTCGTTTTGTGCTTGCGTAAGCAGTGATTGAATCAGATTCGATACCTCGGTTTTAACCGCTGGCGCGAGGTTCAGATGATCCAATTCAATCGACTGTTTTGCGTGCGTTTTCATGGCGTTATTATACCGAAAAACCCGCACAAAGCGGCATCAATATTAGCCTTCAGCTATATTTTCGTACGCACGACTGCAACCCCAAACGACGCCAATCCACTCCGGCAATCAACCACTCCCATTGCGATGAAGTCAGTTCCATCCCGCCCGTATCCGAACGCCCCCAAACGAACCGTCCCTGATGCAAGCGGCGCTGGCACAACCACACGCCGGTGCCGTCCCACAGCAGCACCTTGATGCGATTGCCCGCGCGATTGCAAAACACAAACGCCGAACCCGAACACGGTGAGCGCTGTAACGCCTGCTCCACCAACACCGACAAACCGTCGATCCCCGGCGCATATCCACCGGCGCAACCATCAACCAACTCTCCCCCGGATTCGTAATCAAAGACACCTCAACAATGCCCCCACCCAATGCGGCGATACCGTCGACGGCAGTTCCAACACACGATCGCCCGTCCGCGAAGAGGCAGCGTATTCGTCGGCATAGGCATTGGTTTGATCGTTACCGGAACCAATGCAGGTGACCGAACGACCTGACCAGCACGATGCTTGCGAGCCCAATTGCCAAACGTCTTGGTATTCAAACCATGTTCCCGGCAATAAGCCGCCTGAGACATTCCGCTGGTTTGCCATGCTTCGATATGAATTCGTCGTGCTTCTGATGATGACATCGTTCCTCCTTGTGAAAAGTTTGAGGATAACGATGTTGGGGCGGGGTGTTAATGTGGAAGGGTTGGAGGCTTACGTTACTGTTAAGTTTCGATCGCTTGCACTCGAACGAGTTGATCATGACGCAAGAATTGATCAGCAATATGCTCGGTGTTCGCCGTGAGGGCATCACCGATGCGGCCCGTAAATTAAAAAGCGCCGGCTTGATTGAATACCACCGCGGCCATATTACGCTGCTGGATCGGCAGGGATTGGAGGATAATGTCTGCGAGTGCTACTGTGTAGTCAAGAGGGAATACGATCGCTTGCTGCCCGACCGGATCGCAACGTAATCGGCTTTTTCACGCTGATTGTGTCAATGGCTATCCTGTTGTAGTTCTGCACAAATCGCCCAGTCATACCTTCTTGATTACCCCGTCTTCCAGCTCCACACAACCCGGTCCGCAATGTCCAGAATGCGGTAGTCATGCGTTACAAGAAGAATGGTGGTTTGCGATTCTTTTTG
Organism: Bacteroidota bacterium; assembly: GCA_016718825.1. Lineage (NCBI taxonomy): Bacteria > Pseudomonadati > Bacteroidota > Bacteroidota bacterium. The sequence continues at coordinate 2,611 of JADKCL010000049.1, forward strand.
GCTAATCGTTTCAGCAGACTGACCGCCTCCCAACCACTTTGTTTATCCAGCGAAGCGGTCGGTTCATCGGCCAGGATTATTTGGTTTCCCGACCAGGGCTCTGGCTATGGAAACCCGTTGCAGTTGCCCGCCTGAAAGTTGCCCGGGTTTGTAATCAAGCCGATCACCCAGTCCCACGGCGATCAGAATTTCCGCTGACCGGTCGAGTCTTTGCTGCTCTGTCAGTGTGTTACTCATTTCTAACGTCATGCTGACGTTTTGCAACGCAGTGAGTGATTTAAGCAAATTATGCTGCTGAAAAATGTAGCCGATCTGTTGCCGGACTTTGACTTTAACCGGCTCACTGCTATTGATGAATTGTTGATCGAGCACTTTCACGCTGCCGTGAAAAGCTTGGCGTAAACCACCGATAATGGTCAGAAAGGTTGTTTTACCCGAGCCGGAAGGTCCGGTGATTAATACGATCTCGCCTTTCTGGATTGAGAGGGTGATGTCTTTCAGCACAGGTTGCGTTAAAACACCGCTACCAAAGCTAAAATCCAGGTGTTCGACATCTATGACCGTTGACATCAGGTGCCCATCAGAACATATCAGCCGGATTAGCATCTTTCAACCTACGGATTGCCAGTAGCCCGGCCATGACGCACATGGAAAGAATAAACATAAACACGGTGATGATTTTGCTCAAGAGCATCGGCATCGGCATGTACATCTGGGATTCAGCCAGATGGTATAGCCCTAAAGAAAGCAGGTAACCAGGAATAAACCCCAGGATTGCCAAAAAGAAAGCCGAAGCAAACACGAGGCGAATAAAGTAGCTGTGTTCATAGCCCATGGCTTTCAGCGTGGCGAATTCATTACGATGATTGGCGATGTCGGTAAACAAAATCTGATAAACGATCACCAAACCGACCACCCATCCCATCACGGTGCCAAAACCAAAAATAAACCCAATCGGTGCCGTATTCGCCCAATAATCCTTTTCATATTTCAGCAGCTCTTCGTACGTAAAAATATTGATGAACTCGTTCAGCTGGTTCTTAAGCTCTGCTTTTACCTGTTTGATTGATGCGCCGGGATGGAGCTTGATGACACCCATGTCGATATCGCCGTGATTTCTTTTGGGGAAAATACGCATGAAGTTTAAATCGCTGGTCACGACATTACCATCGGCGGCAAACGATACGCCTAAGCGGAATAACCCGACGATGTTAACCTTATAATCATTAATTTCAGTTTACATTTTGGTCCGCTTTGAGCAATTGGCGAATGGGGCCGAATTCAGGGCGGGAGTATTCGTCAAACAGCACTGTATCCTTGAGCCGCAACTCAACCCGCTTGCTTTTGATTTCATCGACATTGAAGATCGCGACTCCGGATCAAAACCGTAAACCATCAAGGTTCGTTTAACCTGGGTTTTGATATTTTTGAAAGGCGCTAGCCCTAGATAAAGCGGATAAGCTTCCGCAATCGCTGGATTTCCCAATACACGCATTAGCTCATTACGCTTAAACTGGATCGGCCGCCACATGGCCTCGCTTTGTTTGTGCATCAGGAATAAATCGCCATCCAATTTTACCGGCGCAGAGGCTGCGCTGGCATACAATGAATCCTTGAAGCCCAGTTGCATGAACACCAATACGCAAGCGAACAATACACCGCAAATAGCGGCCACCAGTTTGGTCTGATCAAAGATGAGCTGCCGCCAAGCCAGGCGTGCGGGAAAGTAAAGCCAGGCAAGCTTATTCACGGCGTAATTTGTCACGGGTAATCCGCACGTTAACCTGCCGGAAAATCTGGTGCCGCAAATCCGCAACGGCCTCCGGCTCAAGGGTAAGGCGCACTTCAATGATGCGATTATCCCGATCTGACAATGGGTCGGTGTCATTCAAATCGTTCTTCCTGACCAGAAATCCCAATTCTCTGACATGTGCAAGATAGCTTCGTTTGAAACCGGATGCCGTGATACACCCGGGTTGCCCTAATTTGACTTGGGGCAATTCCGATTCGTAGACTTCTGCCACGACATCCAGTTGCGACAAATCGGCGATTTGCAACAGTCCATTGTCTCCGATTCGTTCTCCCGGGCGAGAGAAGATTTTACGATCGTGCCGGTGATCGGTGCGGTGATCAGCGTATTGTCCAATTCGGCTTCTGCAATTTTCTGTTCGGATTGCGCGCGGGCGATCTCGGCCGACAAGCGCTTCAGATTGGCGAGGGATTGCTCATACGCCAGTCGTTTCGCATCCGCCAGGGAAATACTGACAGCGCCAGGATCAAGCGATTGATGGCGCAGATGTTCTTTCTTGTTAAAAGTGAGTGCGACCTGCTCAACAGCGCGTTGTGCTTCCAGTACCTTGATTCGTGTTCTGGCTGCCTCCACCCCCGCTTTTCTTTTGACATGCTGCGAGAGTACCGCCAGTTTCTCACCGGATTTGACCGAAGCGGCTTCCTGAAAAAACAGTTGCTCCACACGAGCCCCTTCAGGCCCCGCATTATGTGAAACTTTGATTACCCGGGAACGCGGTTCAATGCGACCCAGCGCACCGACTCCCTGCTGCGTATCCAATCGACACTGCGTCTCGGCCAATACGCCGGAGCATGTAAGCAGGAATACTACGTTGAGGAAAAATGTAGCACTGGCTTTGGCGTACATCATCAATTCTCAAAAAATCAAACAGACATGTGGTGCGTGAGTTGTGCTGTTAAATGGAATAATGAATATCAGCATATTCAATTATCGATTGATAACACAATAAGGAATCTTTGGAAGTCAGTTTTTTGAGTGCGGGGATTTGATCCTCTCTAACTAAAAAAATGCATTAACTACATTTGTAAGCCGGATTCCGCTTGCGCTTCTCCGGGTCAGGTTTAATGGAATTATGCAAACAGCAAATCGCCGGTTGTCACCTCCGCATCGATTGTGCCCATCAAGATAAGGTCACTCACCGCGACCGCAGGGGTGTTTGTTCCGACGTATGACCAGATTGAGCTGCTGTTATCGTCGTTGATGAGAAAATACGATACTGTGTTAGGAGTACTAGTCCAAGTTGCCCCAGCATTCAGTGCGGCTGCAACGGCAGCAGCTGAGTCAGCATTGCCTGCGATACCCGAATCCAAGAAATACAATTTATTGTACGTTATAGTTAGGGCGCCTGTTACGGCAGTCACTGTGCTGCTAGCTGTTATAGCGCCGACGTTCAATTTGTCAGTACCTGAGATAAAGTTGGTGATAATGTCGTTACCGTTGCCACCGGCAGTTGCACCGAAAATAACGGTATCCATATCACTATCCACACCGAGTGCAATCGAATCATTACCTGCACCACCGGTAATGATATCCGCACCAGCTTGTGCAGCGATGGTGTCATTGCCCGAACCGCCGTTGATCGAATCGTTGCCGGAGCCAGTGGTAATGATATCGTTGCCACCCAAACCGTTGATGATAAAATTACCGTCCCCGGGGGTGGAATAGGTGTCGTCAAACTCAGTGAGATTGATCGTAGTGGCAAGCGGCGGTGGTGGCGGCGGCGGTGGAAGTTTATCTACCACGGTCGTTCCGAAAGTGAAGCCGGAAGCAACACCGGTCAGCTTGATGAATACGTCGTCTGCAGCTGAGGCGGCAGCACCTCCGGTTGTTTGATAGTAGACATAAGTATCGCCGCCGTAGACAGCAAACGAAACACCCAGGCTCGTCTTGTTGGTAGCAGCCATCACTGCTGCAATCTGTGTAGTAGTGGCGTCAGCCAGAGCAGTAACGGCAGCCTGTACAGCGGTTTGTTGCGCGGAGGCTACGGCGGTTACACCATCGAAAAAGAGCTTGTCGGTGTCAACAGTGAAATCGGTGATCACGTCACCGCTAGTTATACCAGTGCTGTTGGCGCCAACAGTGGCATCAAATACAAAGGTATCAGCGCCTGCTCCGCCGGTCATTATATCGGCACCAGTACCGCCGTAAATAATATCGTCACCCGCTCCACCATTGATTATATCGTCACCAGCCAAGCCGGACAGTGTGTCATTGCCGGAACCGCCGGCGAGAATGTCAGCATTCACCGAGCCTGTTATAGTTGAATCTGCCGTAGTAGATCCGGAAGCAGCCAGAATCGCAGCCACTTGAACATCTGTATATAACTCTGTTCCGGTCACAGCGCTTAATACACTTTGCAGTTTAGCCAAGTCGGTAGAAGCATTGGTTGCGGAATAGGCCATTGCCACGGCGGCCTTGTTGCTCAGCAAGGTTGCTACTGTAGTAAAAGCTGCAGGTAAAGTGGCGCTATCCTGAGATAAGAAATTAACCGCTTCATAGACAATAGCGCCAAAACCAACACCAGCATCAATTCTATTCGTAAAGAAGGCCTGAGCTTGAGAGCCGACGCTGGTTGGGTTACTGTCAGCAACCACACCAAAGTTGTGCATGAGCACGGCAACCTTAAGCGCAGTTGTGTCCTTGTCCCCCATAATAACGCTAGTAAATATTGTGGTGGCAGCCAGAGCATCCGCAAGTTGTGCCAAGGTCTTCCCTTTAGCCAGATTTTCTATGTCGGTCAGATAGCTTTTCCCTGGTGCTGCATTAAACAAGCCTATAATAATTTTAAAAGTTACTGGATTAGTAATAGTCATTTGAAACCCCGTTGATTAAAAATTAAGAAGCTTTATTTGATCTGTAAACAATCTTATCGATTCTCACAACTTTATGGTATTCAAATACCACCAATCGCCCAATCGCTTCGTATAGCGCATCCATTTTAACAGGTTTGGTCAAGTACTGTATTAAACTGAATCCTTCTTTTTGGCTTAAACTAAGGCTGTCCGAGAATAGTGATCGTGGCGAGGAGAAGCTATTTCATAACAGATTTTTCGATTATTTGAGACAAATAACTATAGCAAGTTGCTGAAATTAGATACATATTAGGGGAAATTTCCTTTAGAGTCCTGCCTCCTTTGATTGATCATTATTTTAAAATGTCAGTATAATCAAACAATGTTGCCCTGATGGGCATGAGAAAAACCTGGATAATATCTTTTAAACTATAAAATATTGGTTTGAATTCTTTTAGTGGGATCTCATGGGTTATTTACCTTGAATAATTTTTCGGATCTTTATTTATAGATGCTCAATTTACTCAGTAAACCAATTCATATTTTGGGCATTGGAGGTATTGGCGCAGCAATTGGTTGGGCCTTGGCGCGGGAAGGTTATTCCGTGATACTGGTTGACAACAATACCGCCAAAGTAAGCGAAGGGAACAAGAATGGTATAACGGTAGTTGGGCTGGGAGCACAAGCTGCATCTTTCATGTCTTTTGATGATTGGATAGCGCCGACAGAAGGTTTAATTCTGCTCTGCACCAAAACCTATGACAATCCTGAAGTACTCGCACGTCTGCCTGACGACGCCTTCCTGGTACCGATTCAAAATGGCTTTGATCCGGAGCTGGAGCAACGCAATCACGCGTGCGAGGGTATCGCCTCTTTTGTATCGGAATGCCAACGCGATCAGCCCGTAACACGAATCACGCGACCGGGTAGCCTGCATATCGGGGCACGCCGATCTATCACTGCCGATGTACAGGCTGAAATAATGTCGCTGGCTATTGCATTGGGAAAAGCCAAGCTGTTTCCTGTCGAACTTGTTCCGGATATCCGGCCTTATAAAGCAACCAAGCTTATGTACAATGCGGCCATCTCGCCACTTGCGGCGATGGCTGGCGTGGATAATGGGGAATTATTGACCGGTCAACTGGCTAAGGCGCTCTTTTTTGCACTGCTTCTTGAAAATTATGCGATTCTCCAACATGCGAAAATTCCTCTTGCGCGTATCGGGCCGTTTCATCCCGATACAGTATCCCTAATTCTACGCACACCCAAGTTACCGGCATTGATGGCGATGTTTTTCCGTCCATCGTTACGCGGGACGTATTGCTCAATGGCTCCTGATATGCATGCCGAACATGCTCGCACAGAAATCGACGCTTATACCGGCCATCTTATTCGACTTGCTGGAAAGTTTTCTTGTCCTTTGAATCGCGCTACGTTTGCGCTCATTGAAAAATAACTTCCGAAGGTTTGAATCCCCAATATCAACATTTGCAGGATTTGGCAGATCATTTGCCGGAAGGAATTCTATCTTGATTCTGGTCACTGGCGGCGCTGGTTTCCTTGGTTCACATCTGGTGACGCAGTTACTTGATGCGAACGAATCTGTTCGGGTTCTGGAGCGGCCAGGAGCCTCTGTCGATCATTTGCCACTGGATAGAATTGAGCTGGTGAGTGTTGACATTCGTGATGAGCCATCCGTCCAAAAAGCCACCCATGGTTGCAAATATGTTTATCACCTCGCTGCAGATCCCAATCTTTGGCGCCGAGACCGTCGGGAATTCGATAGTATCAACCGTATGGGCACCATTCATGTAATGCGCTGCTCTTG
>JADKCL010000050.1 GCA_016718825.1 Bacteroidota bacterium
GATCGTGACGTTGGCAGAGCACGTGCTAGAGTTGCCATTCACGTCCGTGACGGTCAAAATCACCGTGTTGCCGTTGACATTCGCGCAGTTGAAGGTCGTGATATTCAAGGCCAAGGAGGCGATACCGCAAGCGTCAGATGAACCATTGTTCACCTGCGAAGCAGTGATGATGCATTGCCCGAAGGATCAAGCTGCACCGTAATGCTCTGACAAACAGCCACCGGCGCGACATTGTCCTCCACCGTGATGGTAGTAGAGCATGTCGTCGAATTGCCATTCACATCCGTCACCGTCAAGATCTCCGTATTCGCACCAACTTCCGAGCAGACGAATGCGGTTTGGCTCAAGGCCAAGGTTGCAATCGCGCAGTTGTCGGAGCTGCCGTTGTTCACGGCGGCTGCGGTTGTCGAACCGTTGCCAGTGTTATCGAGCTGCACAGTTACGTTCTGGCAAAGCGCGATCGGCGCGACGTTGTCTTCGATCGTCACGTTGGCGGAGCAAGTGCTGCTGTTGCCATTCACGTCGGTGACGGTCAAAATCACCGTGTTGCCATTGACATTCGCGCAGTTGAAGGTCGTGATATTCAAGGCCAAGCTTGCAATGCCGCAAGCGTCGGATGAACCATTATTCACCTGCGAAGCAGTGATGCTGGCATTGCCCGAAGGATCAAGCTGCACGGTAATGTTCTGACAAACAGCCACCGGCGCGACATTTCGCGCACTGCGTTGGCGGCGGGGGGACCCGGTGTCTACCGTAAGTTTTGGCAAAAGCACTGGCGCAACATTGTCCTCCACCGTGATCGTCGTCGAGCACGTCGTCGAATTGCCATTCACATCGGTGACGGTCAAGACTTCTGTATTCGCACCAACTTCCGAGCAGACGAATGCAGTTTGGCTCAAGGCCAAAGTCGCAATCGCGCAGTTGTCCGAGCTGCCGTTGTTGACCGCGGCGGCGGTGGTTGAACCGTTGCCAGTGTTATCGAGCTGCACAGTTACGTTTTGGCAAAGCGCGATTGGCGCGACGTTGTCCTCAATCGTGACGTTGGCGGAGCAGGTGCTAGCTGTTGCCATTGACGTCCGTGACGGTCAAGGATAACTGTGTTGCCATTCACATTCGCGCAGTTGAATGTGGTGATGTTCAACGCCAGAGAGGCGATACCGCAAGCGTCAGATGAACCATTATTCACCTGCGAAGCAGTGATCGATGCATTGCCCGAAGGATCGAGCTGCACCGTAATGTTCTGACAAACAGCCACCGGCGCGACATTGTCCTCCACCGTGATCGTCGTCGAGCATGTCGTCGAATTGCCATTCACGTCGGTGACCGTCAAGACTTCCGTATTCGCACCAACTTCCGAACAAACGAATGCGGTTTGGCTGAGTGCAAGCGATTGGATACCGCAAGCATCAGAAGAACCGTTGTTGACAGCAGTTGCGGTCGTGGAACCGTTCCCGGTGTTGTCAAGCTGCACCGTAATGTTCTGGCAAACAGCCACCGGCGCAACATTGTCCTCCACCGTGATGGTCGTCGAGCATGTCGTCGAATTGCCATTCACATCGGTCACAGTCAAGACTTCCGTATTCGCACCCACCTCAGAGCAGACGAATGCCGTTTGGCTCAGGGCCAAAGTCGCAATCGCGCAGTTGTCGGAGCTGCCGTTGTTCACGGCTGCAGCGGTTGTGGAACCGTTTCCAGAGTTATCGAGCTGCACAGTTACGTTCTGGCAAAGCGCGATTGGCGCGACATTGTCTTGGATCGTGACGTTGGCGGAGCAAGTGCTGCTGTTGCCATTCACGTCGGTGACGGTCAGAATCACCGTGTTGCCGTTCACATTCGCGCAATTGAAGGTCGTGATGTTCAAGGCCAAGCTTGCAATACCGCAAGCGTCGGATGAACCGTTATTCACCTGCGAAGCAGTGATCGTTGCATTGCCCGAAGGATCAAGCTGCACGGTAATATTCTGACAAACAGCCACCGGCGCGACGTTGTCCTCCACCGTAATAGTAGTCGAGCATGTCGTCGAATTGCCATTCACGTCGGTGACCGTCAAGACTTCGGTATTCGCACCAACTTCCGAGCAAACGAAGGCGGTTTGGCTCAAGGCCAAAGTCGCAATCGCACAATTGTCCGAGCTGCCATTGTTCACGGCCGCGGCGGTCGTGGAACCGTTGCCGGTATTGTCCAACTGAACGGTGACGTTCAGGCAAACGCGACTGGCGCAACATTGTCTTCCACCGCAATCGTGGTCGAGCATGTCGTCGAATTGCCATTCACGTCCGTCACCGTCAAGACTTCCGTATTCGCCCCGACTTCAGAGCAGACGAAGGCCGTTTGGCTCAAGGCCAAAGTTGCAATCGCGCAGTTGTCGGAGCTGCCGTTATTCACTGCGGCGGCGGTTGTAGAACCGTTGCCGGTATTATCGAGCTGCACGGTTACGTTCTGGCAAAGCGCGATCGGCGCGACGTTGTCCTCGATCGTGACGTTGGCGGAGCAAGTGCTGCTGTTGCCATTGACGTCGGTGACGGTCAAAATCACCGTGTTGCCGTTGACATTCGCGCAGTTGAATGTCGTGATGTTCAGAGCCAAGGAAGCGATCCCGCAAGCGTCAGATGAACCATTATTGACCTGCGAAGCAGTGATCGATGCATTGCCCGAAGGATCGAGTTGCACCGTAATGTTCTGACAAACAGCCACCGGAGCGACATTGTCCTCCACCGTGATCGTCGTCGAGCATGTCGTCGAATTGCCATTCACATCGGTCACCGTCAAGACTTCGGTATTCGCACCAACTTCCGAGCAGACGAATGCAGTCTGGCTCAAGGCCAAAGTCGCAATCGCGCAGTTGTCTGAGCTGCCGTTGTTGACCGCGGCGGCCGTGGTCGAACCGTTGCCAGTATTGTCCAGCTGCACGGTTACGTTCTGGCAAAGCGCGATTGGCGCGACGTTGTCTTCGATCGTGACGTTGGCAGAGCATGTGCTAGAGTTGCCATTCACGTCGGTGACGGTGAGGATCACCGTGTTGCCATTGACATTCGCGCAGTTGAATGTCGTGATATTCAAGGCCAAGGAGGCGATACCGCAAGCGTCAGATGAACCATTATTCACCTGCGAAGCAGTGATGCTGGCATTGCCCGAAGGATCAAGCTGCACCGTAATGTTCTGACAAACAGCCACCGGCGCGACATTATCCTCCACCGTGATCGTCGTCGAGCATGTCGTCGAATTGCCATTCACATCCGTCACCGTCAAGACTTCGGTATTCGCACCGACTTCCGAGCAGACGAATGCAGTCTGGCTCAAGGCCAAGGTTGCAATCGCGCAGTTGTCCGAGCTGCCGTTGTTGACCGCGGCGGCCGTGGTCGAACCGTTGCCAGTGTTATCGAGCTGCACAGTTACGTTCTGGCAAAGCGCGATCGGCGCGACGTTGTCTTCGATTGTCACGTTGGCGGAGCAAGTGCTGCTGTTGCCATTCACGTCGGTGACGGTCAGAATCACCGTGTTGCCATTGACATTCGCGCAGTTGAATGTCGTGATGTTCAGAGCCAAGGAGGCAATTCCGCAAGCGTCAGATGAACCATTATTCACCTGCGAAGCAGTGATGCTGCATTGCCAGAAGGATCAAGCTGCACGGTAATGCTCTGGCAAACAGCAACCGGCGCAACATTGTCTTCCACCGTAATGGTAGTAGAGCATGTCGTCGAATTGCCATTCACATCGGTGACCGTCAAGACTTCCGTATTCGCGCCCACTTCTGAGCAGACGAATGCAGTCTGGCTCAAGGCCAAAGTCGCAATCGCGCAGTTGTCGGAGCTGCCGTTGTTCACGGCGGCGGCGGTGGTCGAACCGTTGCCGGTATTGTCCAGCTGCACAGTTACGTTCTGGCAAACTGCAATTGGCGCGACATTGTCCTGGATCGTGACGTTGGCGGAGCAGGTGCTGCTGTTGCCATTCACGTCGGTGACGGTCAAGATCACCGTGTTGCCATTGACATTCGCGCAGTTGAATGTCGTGATGTTCAGAGCCAAGGAGGCAATTCCGCAAGCGTCGGATGAACCATTATTGACCTGCGAAGCAGTGATCGATGCATTGCCCGAAGGATCAAGCTGCACGGTAATATTCTGACAAACAGCCACCGGCGCAACATTGTCCTCCACCGTGATGGTCGTCGAGCACGTCGTCGAATTGCCATTCACATCCGTCACCGTCAAGACTTCGGTATTCGCACCCACTTCCGAGCAGACGAATGCCGTTTGGCTCAAGGCCAAAGTTGCAATCGCGCAGTTGTCGGAGCTGCCGTTGTTCACGGCCGCGGCGGTCGTGGAACCGTTTCCAGTATTGTCCAGCTGAACGGTGACGTTCTGGCAAAGCGCGATTGGCGCGACGTTGTCTTGGATCGTGACGTTGGCGGAGCAAGTGCTGCTGTTGCCATTCACGTCGGTGACGGTCAGAATCACCGTGTTGCCATTGACATTCGCGCAGTTGAATGTCGTGATATTCAAGGCCAGGCTTGCAATGCCGCAAGCGTCAGATGAACCATTGTTCACCTGCGAAGCAGTGATGCTGCATTGCCCGAAGGATCAAGCTGCACCGTAATGTTCTGACAAACAGCCACCGGCGCGACATTGTCCTCCACCGTAATCGTCGTCGAGCACGTCGTCGAATTGCCATTCACATCCGTCACCGTCAGGACCTCCGTATTCGCACCAACTTCCGAGCAAACGAATGCGGTTTGGCTCAAGGCCAAAGTCGCAATCGCGCAGTTGTCGGAGCTGCCGTTGTTCACCGCGGCGGCCGTTGTGGAACCGTTGCCAGTGTTATCGAGCTGCACGGTTACGTTTTGGCAAACTGCAATTGGCGCAACAGGATCAACGACCGTTACGATTCCGGTGCAGGAAGTGGAGTTTCCGCTTTGATCCGTGACCGTTACTACGACAGTATTCGGTCCGACATTCGCGCAGCCAAAGGTCGTCTGACTTGCCGTAAAGGAAACAATCTGGCAATTGTCAGTGGGTACATTCGAAGGTGGCAAAGGCATGATTACCTGGCCATTCCCATCCAATGCAACGGTCACGTTTTGGCACGTGATTACTGGCGGAATCAAATCCACCACGGTTGCAACAGCATTACAGGTGCTGCTATTCCCGTTCACATCTGTCACCGTAAGGACCAGTGGATTCGGCCCAAGGTTCAAGCATGTAAAATTGCTCGTGCTCAACGTCGTCGAAGCAATGCCGCAGGCATCCGAAGAGCCGTTATTGACTGCAGTTGCCGTCGTCAAACCAACACCGCTGTTATTCAATTGAACAGTTACATTCTGGCACAATGCGATCGGTGCAATATTGTCCTCCACGGTGACCGAAGCGGAACAAGTGCTCGTGTTGCCATTGATGTCTGTCACCGTCAAAATCGCTGTATTCGGCGCAATGAAGGCATGACTTCCCAATCCAACCACGTTGTCAACGGCAAATGCATCCCATTCAGTTGCCAGTGTCGTAAATGCACTTGGTCCGGTTCCTGTCGGACTCGTTGTCACGCCGCGTGTCACTGTAGGCTTTCTGCGCAATGTCCGGTCCAACGTTGAGGTTCCGGTTGCGGTCCAAGCAGTGCCAGGATCATCCCCAATTCGGCCGAAAATATCTGCAAATTGATTCGTCAAAGTATTGAACACGCCAATCGCATCGTCCCCGTTCCAGTTTACTGCGGTTTGAATGGTGCTTGATCCCGCATAAATGGTCGCCGTTCCGTTCCGATAGACCACCGTTCCGCCAGCTGCCAAAGTTCCACTCAACGTATTTGCTGGCGAACCCACAGGCGAACCATTCGAGAACAACCGAAGCTCATAATTGGCCAGGTTGATCGGAGATGACGTCGGATTGTACAATTCGATGTACTTGTTGGTGCCACTGCCTTCGACATATTCGGAGATAAACAACTCGGTCAAAGGTGCAGGCGAAACGTTGCTACAGTTGAACGTCGTCGGATTCACGGCAACGCCCAAAATTCCGCATGCATCGTTGCTTCCGTTGTTGACCATGGAAGCTACAATCGATCCGTTTCCAGCATTGTTGAGCTGCACTGTGACATTCTGGCAAATGGCATTCGGAGCCTGCAAGTCATTGACCACGACGGTGAATGTGCAGGTAGATGAACCGCAAACATTGCTCGCAGTGAGGGTTACCGTGGTCGTTCCAAGGTTAAATACGGATCCTGAACCTGTACCTGCTCCAGACGCTGTCGTTGCTCCGGTAAATGTGTAGCTGACCGTTGGAGAAGGTGCGCCGGTAATTACGGGCGAATAATTCACCACTTGAGTACAGAGATTCGACGCCGTATTCACCACCTGATTTGTCGGGCAAGTGGAGAATGCAGCTGGTTGGCAGGAAACTTCACCTTTGACTGCAAAATCGTAGGGATTTTCGTTGCAGTCGGAATTGTTGATCACTACGAATGCATTGTAGATACCAAGGGGATTCGCTGCGAATGTGACCGTGAATGTTGTTGTTCCACCAGGTGCAAGTGTCACCGGCAAGGTAATACCACCCACCGCAAAATTCGCTGCCTGTGGTCCAGACAGACTAATCGTGGATACCGTAAGCGGGGCGTTTCCATTGTTTTCGATCACAAACGTGTGCACAACCGGCACGCCAGGGAACGGTGTTCCGAAATCAGTGAAGTCCGTCGTCGAAGGTGTCAAATCTCCATCCACACGGAAATCGAATTGCCAGTCACGTTGATTTCAGCACCGTTTACTGTCACCGTAAAGCTGCAAGACGATGTGTTGCAGGCCGCATCCGTCACGGTAAAAGTATTGAGCGTCGTACCAATTGGGAATGTCGCCCCGGATGCCAAACCTGCAGTCAATGCTGTGGTCTGACCGGAACAGTTGTCGGTCCCGCTAGGAGTCGAATATGTCACCACGGCGCTACAGAGGCCAGGATCGTTGTTAACTGTGATATTCGCCGGACAGATTATGGCTGGTGCCTGATTATCAACGACCGTCACGGTAAACGAACAGGTTGTCGTGTTGCCGGAGGCATCTGTCACCGTGAAGGTATTTGTCGTCACACCGACGGGGAAGGTCGCGCCGCTGGCCAAGCCTGCTGTCTGCGTCGTCGTGGCACCCGGACAGTTGTCCGTGCCGACAGGGGCTGTATAGGTCACCAAGGCAGTACATTGTCCGCTAGTGGTATTGACGCTGATATTCGCAGGACATGTGATCGCGGGAGCCTGATTATCAACGACCGTTACCGTGAAGGAGCAGGTCGAAGTAGTACCCGAAGCATCCGTCACACGGAAAGTATTCGTCGTCACGATAACCGGGAAGGTCGCGCCGCTGGCCAAGCCCGCTGTCTGCGTCGTCGTTGCACCCGGACAGTTGTCTGTGCCGACGGGCGCGGTGTAGGTCACGACGGCGTTGCATTGGCCGCTCGTCGCATTGACGCTGATATTCGCAGGACATGTAATCGCTGGCGCTTGGTTGTCAACGACCGTAACGGTGAAGGAGCAGGTCGTCGTATTACCGGATGCATCGGTGACTGTAAACGTATTGGTCGTTATTCCTGAAGGGAATGTCGCACCGCTGGCCAAACCTGCTGTCTGCGTGGTCGTTGCACCCGGACAGTTGTCCGTGCCGACTGGCGCGGTGTAGGTCACCACGGCTGTGCATTGGCCGCTGGTGGCGTTGACGCTGATATTCGCAGGGCAAGTGATGGCCGGAGCCTGATTATCAACGACCATCACCGTGAAGGAGCAAGTCGTTGAAGTACCCGAAGCATCCGTCACGCGGAAGGTATTCGTCGTCACGCCGACCGGGAACGTCGCTCCGCTGGCCAAACCCGCCGTCTGCGTCGTCGTTGCACCGGGACAGTTGTCCGTGCCGACTGGCGCGGTATAGGTCACCACGGCATTGCATTGTCCGCTTGTGGCGTTGACGCTGATATTCGCAGGGCACGTGATCGCAGGTGCTTGGTTGTCAACGACCGTCACGGTGAACGAGCAGGTCGTCGTAGTACCCGAAGCATCCGTCACGCGGAAGGTATTGGTCGTCACGCCAACCGGGAAAGTTGCACCGCTGGCCAAGCCTGCTGTTTGTGTTGTAGTGGCACCCGGACAGTTGTCCGTGCCGACTGGCGCGGTATAGGTCACGACGGCGTTGCATTGGCCGCTCGTCGCATTGACGCTGATATTCGCAGGGCACGTGATCACAGGTGCCTGATTATCAACGACCGTAACGGTGAAGGAGCAGGTCGTCGTGTTGCCGGATGCGTCTGTCACTGTAAATGTATTGGTGGTAGTTCCCGAAGGGAAAGTTGCACCGCCGGCAAAGCCTGCTGTTTGCGTGGTCGTTGCACCGGGACAGTTGTCCGTGCCGACTGGCGCGGTGTAGGTCACCACTGCAGTACATTGCCCGCTGGTGGCGTTGACGCTGATATTCGCAGGGCAAGTGATGGCGGGTGCCTGGTTGTCGACCACCGTTACCGTGAAGGAGCAGGTTGCAGTATTTCCAGCCAAATCCGTTGCACGGAAAGTATTCGTCGTCACGCCGACCGGGAAACTCGCACCGCTGGCTAAGCCTCCTGTCTGCACAACGACTGGCGAAGCTGTACAATTGTCAATCGAAGTCGGGGCTGTATAGCTAGCAACCGCATTGCAAGATCCTGGGGCCACATTCAAGGTGATATTCGAAGGACAACCCGGAACAGCCAAACATGCCTGGAGATTATTTACATAAACGTTTTTGGGCGTTCCGGCACCGACATTCGAATTGAAAACACGAATCCTGCTGATGACCTGATTGCCACCCCCAGGATTCAAAGTTGAAACCAATGTTTGGTTGGCGCCATTCACTTTTCGCGTCAATTTGATACTGACTTGCGTAGCTGGAAATTGCCGTCAGAGATATGGCCAAACCCTCATCCGTGAACGCGATACCTGTAAAATTTGTTGTCCCGCTGGCATCCAACAATTGATAGGTCGTTTGACCTCAAGAAACCGGACTTCGCTCAAAATCTGTCCCGCCGAATTCATCACTTGGAAACCAGTCGTTTGACCGTTGTCGATGAATCCATTGTCATACTCGACATTCAACGTGCTTCCTACAGCAAATGATCCCGAAATGTTGCGAATGGCTTCGGTATTCTGCCCCGAATTGGCATACATACCCAAAGCTCTTCCGGAACTATTGATATCCCCATCAGCATTCGTGTCCGTTCCAGCGCCATTCGCAGTGGATGTCGCAACAAAGAAGCCTGCTTGACTGGTGTTTCCCGTGGATGCATTCAAAGTCCATGCTCCAAAGCCGGCACCATCGTTGTCTCCAGTCTGCCAACCGTCATTGTAAGCAGTTGCCGCGGCATTGCTCGAATTGCAATTAGCAGTAACCAATACAGGATTTTCAGCATCCACAACTGTAACCGTGAATGAACATGTTGCGGTATTGCCGCTTCCATCGGTCACGCGGAAGGTATTGGTAGTCACACCAACAGGAAATGTACCGCCGCTTGGCAATCCAACAAGTTGAATCGTCAACGGAGCAGGGCAATTGTCCGTCCGACAGGTGCGGTATAATTCACCACCGCTGCGCAAGTACCGCTCGTTGCGTTGACGCTGATATTGCTTGGACATGTGATCGAAGGCAAAATCAAGTCCGTGGAAATTTGCACATCATCAAAGGAGGTAGGACAAGGGGAATTGGTGATCGTCCAACGTAAAACATAAACTTGACCTGCTACACCGGTAAATGTCGATGTCGGCGAAGTTGGGGTCGCAACCGATCCACCGGCACCGCTCACGATGCTCCAAGAACCCGTTCCCACCGTCGGTGAATTGGCAGCCAAAGTCGCTGTGATTCCGCAGATATTTTGATCCGGACCAGCATTGGCGATGGTTGGACTTGGCGTAAGTGTTATCTGCACATCATCAAAAGTTGGCGCACAAGGGGAATTGGTAATGGTCCATCGGAGGGTATAGACCGTTCCAGCAACACCTGTGAAGGCGGATGTCGGGGAGGAAGGGGTCGTAACGGATCCGCCAGCACCGCTTACAATGCTCCAAGTCCCGGCACCAACTGAAGGCGCATTGCCGGCCAAAACTGCGGCGTTTCCACATACAATTTGGTCCGGACCTGCGTTGGAGACGGATGGATTCCCAACAAATGCAATCACCACGTCGTCAATTGTGGAGGCAACGCAAGGCGAATTTGAGACGGTCCATTTCAAGGTATAGGTTGTTCCCGAGACCCGGAAAAGGCCGAAGTTGGAGAAGTCGGCGTGGTAATCGTTCCACCCGCACCACTCAAGATGCTCCAAACACCGGTTCCAAAAACGGGAGTGATCGCAGCCAAGTTGGTCGAAGTCGCACATAGGCTTTGGTCTGTACCAGCATTGGCAAGGGATGGGTTTGCAGTTAAGGTAATCACCACATCATCGGTCGAAGCTGCACAAGGTGCATTCGCAATCGTCCATCGGAGGGTGTATACTGTTCCCGCCACACCTGTAAATGCTGAAGTTGGCGATGTCGGGGTGGTCACCGTTCCACCAACACCCGAGACAATGCTCCAGCTTCCGACGCCAACAGTCGGTGTATTTGCAGCCAAAGTCACGGAGGTTCCGCAAATGTTTTGATTCGGTCCCGCATTGGAGATCGTCGTTGCAGGTGTCACCGTGATAGTGCCCGTCGTCGTTGCCGGAGGACAGCCGCCTGTCGTGGTAACTGTATAGGTGAATGTGCCGCTTGCAGTTGGTGTGCCGCTGATGGTCAACATGTTCCCTGCCCAAGAACCTGTCACGCCTGCTGGTAAGCCAGTGACAGTAGCGCCCGTGGCTCCGGTGGTTGCCAAGGTGATACTGGTCAAAGCCGAATTGATACAAACCGTTTGGTTTGTACCCGGAACAACCGTATTCAAAGGGGTCACCGTGATCGTGCCCGTCGTCGTTGCAGGCGGACATCCGCCTGTTGTGGTAACTGTATAGGTAAACGAGCCGCTCGCAGTTGGTGTGCCGCTGATGGTCACCACATTCGCAGCCCAAGATCCCGTCACACCTGCTGGCAAGCCGGTCACCGTTGCGCCCGTTGCTCCGGTGGTTGCCAAGGTGATGCTGGTCAAAGCCGAATTGATACAGACCGTTTGATTCGTTCCCGCAGCAACGGTATTCAAAGGGGTCACCGTGATGGTGCCCGTCGTCGTTGCCGGAGGACAGCCGCCTGTCGTGGTAACTGTGTAGGTGAATGTGCCGCTCGCAGTTGGTGTGCCGCTGATGGTCACGGTGTTCGCAGCCCAGGAACCTGTTACACCTGCTGGCAAGCCGGTCACCGTAGCGCCCGTTGCTCCGGTGGTTGCCAAGGTGATGCTGGTCAAGGGCGAATTGATACAAACCGTTCGGTTGATGCCCGTAGCAACGGTATTCAAAGGAGTGACCGTGATGGTGCCAGTCGTCGTTGCCGGAGGACAGCCGCCTGTGGTCGTGACCGTATATGTGAATGTACCACTCGCAGTTGGCGTGCCGCTGATGGTCACCACATTCGCAGCCCAAGAACCTGTTACACCTGCTGGTAAGCCGGTTACCGTAGCGCCTGTTGCTCCAGTGGTTGCAAGCGTAATACTGGTCAAAGCCGAATTGATACAAACCGTTTGATTCGTTCCCGCAGCAACGGTATTCAAAGGAGTAACCGTGATCGTGCCTGTCGTCGTTGCCGGCGGACAGCCGCCTGTGGTCGTAACTGTATAGGTGAATGTGCCGCTCGCAGTTGGTGTGCCGCTGATGGTCACCACATTCGCAGCCCAAGAACCCGTCACGCCTGCTGGGAGGCCGGTGATGGTTGCGCCTGTCGCGCCGGTTGTTCCAAGGGTAATCGTAGTAATCGGTGAATTGATACAGACCGTTTGGTTGATGCCCGCAGCAACGGTATTCAACGGCGTCACCGTGATGGTGCCTGTCGTCGTTGCCGGCGGACAGCCGCCTGTGGTCGTCACTGTGTAGGTGAATGTGCCACTCGCAGTTGGCGTGCCGCTGATGGTCACCACATTCCCTGCCCAAGAACCTGTTACACCTGCTGGCAAGCCGGTTACCGTAGCGCCTGTTGCTCCTGTGGTTGCCAAGGTGATGCTGGTCAAAGCCGAATTGATACAGACCGTTTGATTCGTTCCCGCAGCAACGGTATTCAACGGTGTCACGGTGATCGTGCCCGTAGTAGTTGCCGGCGGACAGCCGCCTGTGGTGGTAACTGTATAGGTAAACGTGCCGCTCGCAGTTGGCGTGCCGCTGATGGTCACCACATTCGCTGCCCAAGATCCTGTTACACCTGCTGGCAAGCCAGTCACCGTTGCGCCCGTGGCTCCGGTTGTTCCAAGGGTAATCGTAGTAATCGGCGAATTGATACAAACCGTTTGATTCGTTCCCGCAGCAACGGTATTCAACGGCGTCACCGTGATGGTGCCCGTCGTCGTTGCCGGCGGACAGCCGCCTGTGGTCGTAACTGTATAGGTGAACGTACCGCTCGCAGTTGGCGTGCCGCTGATGGTCACTACGTTCCCTGCCCAAGATCCTGTTACACCTGCTGGCAAGCCGGTGACGGTTGCGCCTGTGGCTCCTGTGGTTGCCAAGGTGATGCTGGTCAATGGCGAATTGATACAAACCGTTCGGTTGATGCCTGCAGCAACGGTATTCAACGGCGTAACCGTGATGGTACCCGTCGTCGTTGCCGGAGGACAGCCGCCTGTGGTCGTAACTGTGTAGGTAAACGAGCCGCTCGCCGTCGGCGTGCCACTGATCGTCACCACATTCGCAGCCCAAGAACCTGTTACACCTGCTGGTAAGCCGGTGACGGTTGCGCCGGTGGCTCCAGTGGTTCCAAGAGTAATCGTAGTAATTGGTGAATTGATACAAACCGTTTGGTTGGTGCCCGCAGCAACGGTATTCAACGGCGTCACCGTGATCGTGCCCGTCGTCGTTGCCGGAGGACAGCCGCCTGTGGTGGTAACTGTGTAGGTAAACGAGCCGCTCGCCGTCGGCGTGCCGCTGATGGTCACCACATTCCCTGCCCAAGATCCCGTCACGCCTGCTGGCAAGCCGGTCACCGTAGCGCCCGTTGCACCAGTGGTTGCCAAGGTGATGCTGGTCAATGGCGAATTGATACAGACCGTACGGTTGATGCCCGCAGCAACGGTATTCAAAGGGGTGACCGTGATCGTGCCCGTCGTCGTTGCCGGCGGACAGCCGCCTGTTGTCGTAACTGTATATGTGAATGTACCGCTCGCAGTTGGTGTGCCGCTGATGGTCACCACATTCGCGGACCAAGAACCCGTCACACCTGCTGGGAGGCCGGTCACCGTTGCGCCTGTCGCGCCGGTGGTTGCCAAGGTGATGCTGGTCAAAGCCGAATTGATACAAACCGTTTGATTCGTTCCCGCAGCAACGGTATTCAAAGGAGTGACCGTGATCGTTCCCGTGGTCGTTGCCGGCGGACAGCCGCCTGTGGTCGTAACTGTGTAGGTAAACGAGCCGCTCGCCGTCGGTGTGCCGCTGATCGTGACCACATTCGCAGCCCAAGAACCTGTTACACCTGCTGGGAGGCCGGTCACCGTTGCGCCCGTGGCTCCGGTGGTTGCAAGGGTAATCGTAGTAATTGGTGAATTGATACAAACCGTTTGATTCATTCCTGCAGCAACAGTATTCAAAGGGGTGACCGTGATCGTACCCGTCGTCGTTGCTGGCGGACAGCCGCCTGTGGTCGTCACTGTGTAGGTAAACGAGCCGCTGGCAGTTGGTGTGCCGCTGATGGTCACCACATTCGCAGCCCAAGATCCTGTCACACCTGCTGGCAAGCCGGTGACGGTTGCGCCTGTCGCGCCGGTGGTTGCCAAGGTGATGCTGGTCAATGGCGAATTGATACAAACCGTTTGATTGACACCCGCAGCAACAGTATTCAAAGGAGTGACCGTGATGGTGCCTGTCGTCGTTGCTGGCGGACAGCCGCCTGTGGTCGTCACCGTATATGTGAATGTACCGCTAGCAGTTGGTGTGCCGCTGATCGTCACGACATTCGCAGCCCAAGAACCTGTTACACCTGCTGGCAAGCCCGTCACGGTTGCGCCGGTCGCTCCGGTGGTTGCAAGCGTAATACTGGTCAAAGCCGAATTGATACAAACAGTTTGATTCGTTCCCGCAGCAACGGTATTCAAAGGGGTGACCGTGATCGTGCCCGTCGTCGTTGCCGGCGGACAGCCGCCTGTTGTGGTAACTGTATATGTGAATGTACCGCTCGCAGTTGGCGTGCCGCTGATCGTCACCACATTCGCAGACCAAGAACCCGTCACACCAGCTGGCAAGCCAGTCACCGTAGCACCAGTGGCTCCGGTTGTTCCAAGGGTAATCGTAGTAATTGGTGAATTGATACAAACCGTTTGGTTGGTGCCTGGAGCAACAGTATTCAAAGGCGTCACCGTGATCGTGCCCGTCGTCGTTGCCGGCGGACAGCCGCCTGTGGTCGTAACTGTATATGTGAATGTACCGCTTGCAGTTGGTGTGCCGCTGATCGTCACCACATTCGCAGACCAAGAACCTGTTACACCCGCTGGCAAGCCAGTCACCGTAGCACCAGTGGCTCCGGTTGTTCCAAGGGTAATCGTAGTAATTGGTGAATTGATACAAACCGTTTGGTTGGTGCCTGGAGCAACAGTATTCAAAGGCGTCACCGTGATCGTGCCCGTCGTCGTTGCCGGCGGACAGCCGCCTGTGGTCGTAACTGTATATGTGAATGTACCGCTTGCAGTTGGCGTACCGCTAATGGTCACCACATTCGCAGCCCAAGAACCCGTCACACCTGCTGGCAAGCCGGTCACCGTTGCGCCCGTTGCTCCGGTGGTTGCCAAGGTGATGCTGGTCAAAGCCGAATTGATACAAACCGTTCGGTTGATGCCCGCAGCAACGGTATTCAAAGGAGTGACCGTGATCGTGCCCGTCGTCGTTGCCGGCGGACAGCCGCCTGTGGTCGTGACCGTATATGTGAATGTGCCGCTCGCAGTTGGTGTGCCGCTGATCGTCACCACGTTCCCTGCCCAAGATCCTGTTACACCTGCTGGCAAGCCGGTCACCGTTGCGCCGGTCGCTCCAGTGGTTGCCAACGTAATGCTGGTCAATGGCGAATTGATACAAACCGTTTGATTGGTTCCTGCAGCAACGGTATTCAACGGCGTCACCGTGATCGTGCCCGTCGTCGTTGCCGGAGGACAGCCGCCTGTGGTCGTCACCGTATATGTGAATGTGCCGCTCGCAGTTGGTGTGCCGCTGATCGTCACCACGTTCCCTGCCCAAGATCCTGTTACACCTGCTGGCAAGCCGGTGACCGTTGCACCTGTTGCTCCGGTGGTTGCCAAGGTGATGCTGGTCAAAGCCGAATTGATACAGACCGTTCGGTTGATGCCCGTTGCAACGGTATTCAACGGTGTCACCGTGATTGTGCCCGTCGTCGTTGCTGGCGGACAGCCGCCTGTCGTGGTAACTGTATATGTGAATGTACCACTAGCAGTTGGTGTGCCGCTGATGGTCAACACATTCGCAGCCCAAGAGCCCGTCACACCTGCTGGCAAGCCGGTCACCGTAGCGCCTGTCGCGCCAGTCGTTCCAAGGGTAATCGTAGTAATCGGTGAATTAATACAGACCGTTCGGTTGATGCCCGCAGCAACGGTATTCAAAGGGGTGACCGTGATCGTACCCGTCGTCGTTGCCGGCGGACAGCCGCCTGTGGTCGTAACTGTATAGGTGAACGTACCGCTCGCAGTTGGTGTGCCGCTGATGGTCACCACATTCGCAGCCCAAGAACCCGTCACACCTGCTGGCAAGCCGGTCACCGTTGCGCCAGTGGCTCCGGTGGTTGCCAAGGTGATGCTGGTCAATGGCGAATTGATACAAACCGTTTGATTGGTTCCCGCAGCAACGGTATTCAACGGCGTCACCGTGATCGTGCCCGTCGTCGTTGCCGGCGGACAGCCGCCTGTGGTCGTAACTGTATATGTGAATGTGCCGCTCGCAGTCGGTGTGCCGCTGATGGTCACCACGTTTCCTGCCCAAGAACCTGTTACACCTGCTGGTAAGCCGGTCACCGTAGCGCCGGTGGCTCCGGTGGTTGCCAAGGTGATGCTGGTCAACGGTGAATTAATACAGACCGTTCGGTTGATGCCCGTAGCAACAGTATTCAACGGGGTCACCGTGATCGTGCCCGTCGTCGTTGCCGGAGGACAGCCGCCTGTGGTAGTCACTGTGTAGGTGAATGTACCGCTCGCAGTTGGTGTGCCGCTGATCGTCACCACATTCGCAGCCCAAGAACCTGTTACGCCTGCTGGCAAGCCGGTCACCGTCGCGCCCGTTGCTCCGGTTGTTCCGAGGGTAATCGTAGTAATTGGTGAATTGATACAAACCGTTCGGTTGATGCCCGCAGCAACGGTATTCAAAGGCGTCACCGTGATCGTGCCCGTCGTCGTTGCCGGAGGACAACCGCCTGTCGTGGTAACTGTATAGGTGAATGTGCCGCTCGCAGTTGGTGTGCCGCTGATGGTCACCACATTCGCAGCCCAAGATCCCGTCACACCTGCTGGCAAGCCGGTGACCGTGGCGCCCGTGGCTCCGGTGGTTGCCAAGGTGATGCTGGTCAATGGCGAATTAATACAGACCGTTTGGTTGATGCCCGCAGCAACGGTATTCAAAGGGGTCACCGTGATCGTGCCCGTCGTCGTTGCCGGCGGACAGCCGCCTGTGGTCGTGACTGTGTAGGTGAATGTGCCGCTTGCAGTTGGCGTGCCGCTAATGGTCACCACATTCGCAGCCCAAGAACCCGTCACACCTGCTGGCAAGCCGGTGACCGTAGCGCCTGTCGCTCCGGTGGTTGCCAAGGTGATGCTGGTCAATGGCGAATTGATACAGACCGTTTGATTCGTTCCCGTAGCAACGGTATTCAACGGCGTAACCGTGATCGTGCCGGTCGTCGTTGCAGGCGGACAGCCGCCTGTGGTCGTCACTGTATAGATGAATGTGCCGCTCGCAGTTGGTGTGCCGCTGATCGTCACCACGTTCCCTGCCCAAGAGCCTGTTACACCTGCTGGCAAGCCGGTCACCGTAGCACCCGTAGCTCCGGTGGTTGCCAAGATGATGCTGGTCAAAGCCGAATTGATACAAACCGTTTGATTCGTTCCCGCAGCAACGGTATTCAAAGGAGTGACCGTGATCGTGCCCGTCGTCGTTGCAGGCGGACAGCCGCCTGTAGTCGTTACCGTATATGTGAACGTGCCGCTTGCAGTCGGTGTGCCGCTGATGGTCACCACGTTTCCTGCCCAAGAACCTGTTACACCTGCTGGTAAGCCGGTCACCGTAGCGCCCGTTGCTCCAGTGGTTGCCAAGGTGATGCTGGTCAACGGTGAATTAATACAGACCGTTCGGTTGATGCCCGCAGCAATAGTATTCAACGGTGTCACCGTGATCGTGCCCGTCGTCGTTGCCGGCGGACAGCCGCCTGTCGTGGTAACTGTATAGGTGAATGTGCCGCTTGCAGTCGGTGTGCCGCTGATGGTCACCACGTTTCCTGCCCAAGAACCTGTTACACCTGCTGGTAAGCCGGTCACCGTAGCGCCCGTTGCTCCAGTGGTTGCCAACGTAATGCTGGTCAAAGCCGAATTGATACAAACCGTTTGATTGACACCCGCAGCAACAGTATTCAACGGCGTCACCGTGATCGTGCCCATAGTCGTTGCCGGAGGACAGCCGCCTGTGGTCGTGACTGTATATGTGAATGTACCGCTAGCAGTTGGCGTGCCGCTGATGGTCACCACGTTTCCTGCCCAAGATCCTGTCACGCCTGCTGGCAAGCCGGTCACCGTAGCGCTCGTTGCTCCGGTTGTTGCCAAGGTGATGCTGGTCAATGGTGAATTAATACAGACCGTTTGATTCGTTCCCGCAGCAACGGTATTCAAAGGAGTGACCGTGATCGTGCCTGTCGTCGTTGCAGGCGGACAGCCGCCTGTAGTCGTGACTGTGTAGGTGAATGTGCCGCTTGCAGTTGGCGTGCCGCTGATGGTCACCACATTCGCAGCCCAAGAACCCGTCACACCTGCTGGCAAGCCGGTGACCGTTGCGCCTGTCGCTCCGGTGGTTGCCAACGTGATGCTGGTCAAAGCCGAATTGATACAAACCGTTCGGTTGATGCCCACAGCGACAGTATTCAAAGGTGTCACCGTGATCGTGCCCGTCGTCGTGGCCGGCGGACAGCCGCCTGTCGTGGTAACTGTATAGGTGAATGTACCACTCGCAGTTGGTGTGCCGCTGATCGTCACCACATTCCCAGCCCAAGAACCTGTCACACCTGCTGGCAAGCCGGTCACCGTTGCGCCAGTGGCGCCGGTCGTTGCCAAGGTGATGCTGGTCAGAGCCGAATTGATACAAACCGTTCGGTTGATGCCCGCAGCAACGGTATTCAGCGGTGTCACGGTGATCGTGCCCGTCGTCGTTGCCGGCGGACAGCCGCCTGTGGTCGTCACTGTATATGTGAACGTACCGCTCGCAGTTGGTGTGCCGCTGATGGTCACCACGTTCCCTGCCCAAGATCCTGTTACACCTGCTGGTAAGCCGGTCACCGTTGCGCCAGTGGCGCCGGTCGTTGCAAGCGTAATACTGGTCAATGGTGAATTAATACAAACCGTTCGGTTGATGCCCGCAGAAACCGTATTCAACGGATTGACCGTGACCGTTGTCGCAGCGCAAGTCGTCGTATTACACTGACCTTCGTAGCGTACAAAATAAGTCGTGGTTGATGTGGGCGCGACGGTACCACTACCGATCGGCTGTGTCGTCAAAGAGATATAATCAATCTCCATGTTTACCGCAGCGTTACTTGCCCAGTCAAATCGCCATCCTAGTATGTTTCCTCCCGAAACGTATTGGGGATCAGAATACATGTCAATGGTCAACAGTTGCCACGCTCCGCCTCCGACCAAAACTCCGGAAGCCGATTCGCCGCCCACCGCAAAATTGTGCGCTCCGTTGTAGAAAAAGATCTCGGCAGTACCCGGCGTACCAGATAGCACCCGATATCGAATATTCACGTAGCGGAAAATATTGGGATCAAAAGAACCCAAACCCGCCATGTCGATCATCGGGTCGTTGGTTTTGTGAAGTGACATTCAAGATGCCCGCTATCACCGAGTTGACGGTCGTGCTTGGCGCACCATACGGTTGTGTCACCCAATCCTGCGTGAATGGACCACAGGCGGAAGGACCATACCAAGTCGCGACCGCACCCGTTCCAAGTGAACCTCCGGTTGCTGTCAAGGTTGTCGATGATCCAACGCAAATGCTTGTGGTTCCTGAAATTCCCGTAGGCGGTGTCGAAAGCGTATTGACCGTCACGGTGATCGAGGCACAACCCGTCGTATTGCAGGTGCCTGCATATCTTACAAAATAGGTGGTCGTGACCGCAGGTGAAACGGTTATCGAATTTCCTGTGCCTGCCGAAGTTCCACCACAAGAGCCTGAAAACCATTGGGCAACCGCCCCATCTCCCGGCGAACCTCCCACCAAGGTGAGCGTTGTGCTACTGCCTGCACATACGGCATTGTTTCCGGAAATGCTCGTCGGTGCGACCGAGGAGCTCTGAAATGTGATGACAACGTCGTCACTCGAAGCGGTACATGGTGCATTGGAAATTGTCCAGCGCAGCGTATAGCTTGTCCCCGCAACACCTGTAAAACTCGAACTTGGGCTTGTTGGCGCGCCAAGGCTTCCGCCTGCACCCGCGATGATGCTCCAAGTTCCGGCACCAACCCCAGGCGTGTTGCCTGCAAGATTGGTCGTTGTGGCGCAAATCGTTTGGTCAGTGCCTGCATTTGCTGCGGTAGGGTTGGCATTGACTGTGACAGTTACGGGTGTACGCGTGGCGGAGGCACATCCGCCGCCGCCAGACCATGATAGCGTGATAACCCCGTTTCCAATTCTTACCCCTTGAGTATGGGTCACCCCAGATGCCGAAGGGCTCGTGTAACTACTTCCTCCACCGGCACCCTCAAAGCAGCCTGAGCCGCCCCCATAATAGCCGCCGCCACCACCAGTTCCATATCCTGCTACGGTGTTTGAGCCACCTTGGCCGAGTGAACCATTTTGGTTACCTGTACAAGATCCATGGCCCGTCGGTCCAGCTGTACCTCCAGCAACTTGTGTACCGCCAGCACCAGTATATTGACAGTCCGAACAAGAAAAAACGCATCCGCTCATGCCGATCAAGCCGCCACCATGCCCGCCTTCAGCGGTGTTGGTACCACAATTGCTTCCTGTCCCGCCGCCACCGCCCGCGACCATGATACGATTTGCAAGGCCTGCACCTCCCTGACGGATGTCTGTTGCGCCGCCGCCGCTCCCGTAGCCAATATTTGCGCCAGCATTTCCGCCACCATTAAATCCGCCAGTGGTTTCAGTCCCTGCACCCCCAACATAGATTTGAAGCACTTCGCCAGGTACGACAGGATGTGTTGATTGAACCCTTCCCCCATAGCCTAAGGCACCATAACCAGCGGCACCATAAGCATCGACCGTGATGGAAGTAACTCCAGAGGGCACAGTAAATGTCTGCACGCCCCCAGTAAAGTTAAATGTTTGATTTCCAGGTCCGCCACCAGTCGTCGAAGCCTCCGCGTAATACGTTGTCGTTCCGCCAGGACTCACAGCAAAGTTGGCGCCGCTTGCCGAGCTGCCGATCGATGCGCCACCTGATGCCACAGTGTACCATTGAATGGTATTACCCGCAGAAGTAGCATTCAATTGGGAAGTTCCGCCGACGCAAATCGTTGTTGGGGAGGCCGAAACGGGACTCGGGGCTGCAGGCAAAGGCGTAACAGGCACAGAAACTGTTGCACAGGCGGTATTGGAACAACCCGTACCTGCGCCAGGTTCATACCTTACAAAATAATTCGTAGTTGCTGTTGGAGCAGTAATGGTCACTGCTGCCGAGGTTGTATTGTCTCCAGCTGTAACCGAACCAACCAGTGTCCCACCGCAGGAGCCACTGTAAAATGCCACGGTTCCGTTTTTGTTGATCGCCGTTGGAAATGTGGCTGTCAGGGTAATCGTCGGGGGCGCAGCATTGGCGCAATAATTGGATGCGGATGTTGTAAGGCCAGTAGGAGCTTCATTCCATCGGTTCACGATCAAAATGGTGCCCGACGTCACGGCCGCACAGCCTGCATTGCTCACGCGGTACCGGATGCGGTCCGCATTGCCATCGCTGTTGGAGGTCTTTTTGGGAAAACAACATGTCCCTGAACTTGTGCCGGTGAGCCAGTTGTTGTTCCAGACACCGTTGTTGCTGCCCCAATCCCAGGTAACGGTTCCCGTTTGCCCCGATACCGTCACGGGTGTGACAAAATTTCCCCCTGGATCGCAAAAATTGATCGGCCCAGGGTTGGAAACGGAACCTAAAGTGGATGCCGGTGCCGCAACAACCGAAATGGCAGCCGAAAACCCAGCGTAAACCACAGACCCATCCGAGTTGAAACGAATGGTAATCGGTCCAGAAATGGAAGTAACGGTTGGCAACGCTGGCGAACCGCTCGTCGGCCCAAAAAGGATGGGGCCACCTGTTCCGACGCCATCATAAATGGTAACAAAGTCAAAACTACCCTCAGTCACAAACTGGGAAAAAGTGAGCCTGATACTCTGGCAGGCGCTCGGCGGATAAATCACCGTATAACCATCCACGCTGTTGGAATAGTTTCCGGTACCTGCGTGGTCGCAAATGTTGCCTGAACTTGCTGTGATGCTGTTGTTGCCTGTGGCTGGCACGACGTAGTTGCAGGTAGGTCCCGGCAAGCTTACCAGCGTGATCGTCACGTTAGTGCAGGTCGTATTCGTACTGCAATAATATTGGTTCATTACAGAATACAAGTTACCCCCGGGTGAGGCAAATTTACCGAAGCCGCCACCTCCTCACATGCAGGACCATTGTCGTCATTGTAGGTAACAAATGTGCAATCCGTGGTATAGATGGAAAGCTGCGTATCATAAGCAGCACCACAAGTGGAAATGCGGTACACTGCGCCAGCGACCGTATTGAAAATCGTCGAGCGCTCTCCTCCGAATTGACAAGTCGTAATTGTACCCGTTTGCCCCACCGTCCAACCTGCCACGTTGATACTCGCGTAGTCGGTTCCGCGCAAGAACATTGCGCTTGCAGCTAGCAGGGATCAATCCCAAAACAAGCAAAAATACCATTAACCAAAACAGCCGACGTACCTCCAGCCATTTCCACGACCCCACTGGTGGGATGAACCTTCATAAGTTCTGAATTTGTTTGTGTGCTTACTGCTTGTCTGATGTATTCCCAACAACCTTGTACTCCTGCGGCTTGCCCAGAATAAAGTCCTTTTTATCCTGCGGCATTCGGTCAAATTCCTCCTGCGGTATTTGTTTTACCTGAATGGATTTCGAATCGTCCACTATTTTCTTGTAGGCTTCGGGATTGGCTTTGATCCAAGCTTCCTTCCTTCGCTGATAGTCTGCGATGTCTTCGCTGGGATTGCCGTTGTCCATGAACTTTGGAAAGCCAGCGGGAACTTCTTTGACTTCACCCGCTTGATAGGAATGCTTGGAGGATCCCCAACCTTTCGTAGGCTCATTGATATTTTGCGCCGAAACGGTATGAATCGCGGCGAGGAAAATGATCAAGGGAACAACGCGAAAAAACGACAATACGAAGGTGCAAGATTTCTCCTAGAACATTTTCCAAACCTCTCATATTCAAACATTTATTTACAAAGAAACAACGACAACCAAAGGCGCATCCACGACACATTCACATAGTTTTAGGCCCCTCCACTGGGAAAATCACACTTACGGGTGCTGTAAAGATAGTTTTCAAAACGACATATCCACATGCTGTGAAGATTCTATCCAAATATTTTCAGACCAAGTGCTCGACCCTGAAAACCAATAGGCCCGTTTCCACATTCATCTACCCATATTAAAAGGGCGGCAACCAAGGTTGCCGCCCTTCAAAGACAATATCTTATCCGCACTTATTGAAGTACAAACCTGATCACTGCCTGATGCGTCTTGTTGCGACGGTAGGTGGTGACTTTCATCAAGTATGGGCCCGCAGCAAGATCGTTCAAGTCAAAGGCTGCCACGTCCATCAGTGGGCCATATTGTACACCTTGACTTTCGACCCACGACATCCCAGATTTCAATGTCGATCGGCCAATCGATCGGGCCCAAGGTGCGCAGGTTGACGATGCCCATGCTCGGATTTGGACAAAGTGTCAATCCGGTCAAATCCTCAATGGTCTCAGCCACTCCAACCGGGCTATAGAAAATCGAATCGCTCAAACCGAAGCATCCCGTAGAGTCGGCGACGCCTACGTGGTACCAACCGGCAACCGATACCGGGAAGGTCTGACTATTTGCGCCTGGCAACTGGAATCCATTTACAAACCACTGATAGCCAGCATAAGGCTGCGTTGTGGTCAAAATTCCGCTGTTGAGCACAATCGTCGGATTGGGCGAAGTCGCATAGGCCACCGTTACCGGCGTACTTGTTGCCGAGCATCCAAAGCCATTCCATACGGTCACTTGATATGTGCCGGGCTGGGTGATGTTGGACATCCGTGTGGTATCGCCATTGCTCCAGAGATAATCAAAGTAACCTTGTCCTGCATCCAAAGCAATGCTGCCACTGTCGCAGATGTAGGCATTTGGGCCAGGGAAGATGACCGGCAAAGGATCACTGGAATGGAATGATGGAAATATTGACCGAGTCGCTCGTAGCGCAGCCGTTTACATCCATTGCAGAGCAAGCTCCACCGGACCAGGTAGCGCCCCCCGACGATGATCGTCTGCGTGGTAGCGCCAGTGCTCACATTGATAACCTGTGAGTCCAGCATCGCCGACCAAAACCACCGAGTCACTGGGGCCAAAACGTCAATAGTCCAGAGGCCGCAAATGATGTCGTAATCCACCAAGTAGGTTCCCAACATCACCGTATCGGTGTCTTGGCAGCCCTGAGCAGTTGAAACGGTACGTACGCATACATCCGGATTGCCCATCATCACCGTAGCACTTGCACTGCCGTTGCTCCAGAGATAGGCAGCATAATTGGTCGGCGCGGTGAACAGCAACGGAATAGCCAAGGGCAAGTTGTCGTATCTGGACCGACATTCAATACAGGGTTGATACCCAACTGGAAGCGTTGCTGTTGCATTTGCAGCACTACCCATGCTGACTACCACGGTTACCGAATAGGTTCCGCAACCACACCATTAATGCTGTCAACAAAGACGCCGTTGCTCCATAGGAAGCTGTAAGCTGCGCAGCTTTGTCCGCCCGTGACGATGGCTTGAAGGTCACCTGTTGCCTCACCTTGACAGACCAGCGTATCACCTACGATCGTTACTGTCAGCGGCGCCGGCGCAGTAATCACAATCGTATCCACGGCAACCCGGTTTCGCGTGCATCGGTGACCGTAACGAAATAGATACCCGCAGCAAGGCCGGCTCAGGCTGCCTAAGTTGCGCCGGTACCCAGCCAATTGATAGGCTCGCAACCGCCGGAGACGGTTGTGTTGGCAAAGCCATTGGCATCGCCAGCGCGAGTCTTAATGTAGCCGACCCTTGGCTGACTGCTGCTTGTCACTACCAGCGGATCCGGGAATCACCTGACCGTAAAGGGGCACACGAGATGGTGTTTCCGCTTGTATCCACGACCGTATAGGTGACCGTTGTGCTTCCATCAGGAATGTGGAGCCCGGAGGTATCGTTCCCTGGTGGTAACCACTGCAATTGTCAAGGCCGACCGGCACAACCAGTTGACGCACCGCAAATGGAGCTGTCGGCTGCAAGGCTGATATTGGCTGGGCAGACGATGCCTAGGCAAAATCGTATCTCGCACCATCACCAATGCTTGGCATGTCGCTGTTTCCATTGACATCAACCACCGTCAACACCATGCCGTTTGCGCCTAGATCCGCACA
>JADKCL010000051.1 GCA_016718825.1 Bacteroidota bacterium
TCCTCATTTACCCAGCAAACCGATCTTGGATTGGTTCTTAGATCATTCGTCAGAGCTTGCTCCCGGCAGTCGGTCAAGTTTGTATGTTGCGTTGACTCGGGCGAGATCTAGTGTGGGCGTGGTTTGTCCTGATAATCAATCCGTATTGCCCGAAGGGTTTGCATTTTTCCAACCGGAAGGTGAATGAATTGATCAAAACCGAGAAGCCCAGAATGGTCATTTGGAACGCCGCTTAAACAATTCCCCCAACCCATTTCCAGTCATCATCAAAATCACCAAGCACAATCCATGAATAATTTGCCGCAAATTGGCGGCGATGCTGTCGAGCATTCCAACAAATCTAAGAGCCTCTGGAACCAGAATCTTGAAGCACTGGCCAAAAAGCTGCCACGAAAACTTCCCGACCTCCGATGATGACGATTGAGAGGATGAAAATGGACTCATTCAGTGTGAAACTCGTGGGATCAATGTGAAATGTAATGTAATTGCATACAATGCCCCGGGATCGCAGCAAGGTAGCACTTTGAGGGTAAATGCAATCGTCTTGGCTCAGTTCGTTCTTCCCAATGCTTTGAGGTATATCTCGTCTTCACTGATGGCAATCAAAATTCTACCGAAACCTGAATCTCCGAGGTTCCTCAGCAGCCACCAAACGAGGCCCATCAAACTGGCAGCCAAGATCAAAAATGGAATTTTGCCATCGAGAGCCAAGCCAAATAACTGAATGGAAGGAATGCAGGAACGCCCAATGGGCCTCTCGTTACATCCATCCAATTGTTCATCAAAGAAAAAATGATGACTTGAATTCCCAACGTGCAGATGATGAAATAGTCCTCAACAGTACGCAAGGCGATGAGTGAAACTAGCAATGCTATTGCTGCACAGATCAGCATTGCCAAGGGCAGATTTATCCAAAAGGAAATGCCAAAATTGATTGAAAGCAATGCGGTGGTATAGGCTCCTATGCCGTAGAATCCTGCATGAGCTAATGAAATCAGACCAGTCTTACCAGCAGCTAGGTTTAAGCTTTGCGCAAGCACAGTGTAGATGCAAATGAAAATAAGGAGATGGAAGATGTAGTCCAAAGCAGCGTCGGGTCAAAAAATCAAACTAAAATAATTTTCATTGGGTTCAGTAACTGCGTGACCTAGTCCTGCTATCCTATCTGGGAAAAATATTTTTTCATTTTTGTTCAATTCCTTCAAGGTACTATGAAAACTCTCAGGATAGTCTTCGTCTAAAGCACCAGATGTAATAAAGACCTCAAAACTACTTTCATTGGGAATCTGGAGGATTGAATGGCTCGAATGGGCATACTTCATTGAATAATGAACTTTGGGCTCTGACCCGCTTATTCAAAAAGCGTATCATCAAAGAAATCCTTCAAATATTGATACCAAATGTAATATGGAGATGGCCCCCCAAAATACTATCTTTGTTAAATAGATGAAATGGATTAAACCGCTTTTAGGCATTCGATTAATGGCATACAACCAAGCTTCTACATAAAATGCAATAGTTCTCCTTCTTCAATTCATAATCCCCAAGCAATTGCAAAGAAGGGTGGTCGTTTTAAATGCTTAGATTAGATACATCGTCAAAGGAATAATGACCATGATAGTTTATAACATTACAATCAGTAAAATTCCTAGCAATGCTTCTATTCGTACTAAATCATAAACTTCTTGGTAGGTAGTTACTGGATCAGCAGCTCCTGGAACGATTAATAGTTTCATGTTTCAACCTTTTTAAGCCGCTTGCCACTAAACCCAAGTGGTTTCCAAATCAAAAATAAAATGAGAATGATATAGGTAACTGCATCCATCCATTTGGTGTCAATGCAATACGCTGCCAAATACTGGGCTGTGGCGACCAAAGCCCCGACGATCAACCCCCTAGTGCTGCCCACTCCTCCAATAATCATTGCGACAACTCCATAAAGTAGGAGGTTAAAACCAAAAGTTGGGGTCATATTGGTGTCCATTGCAGAGAGTATTCCCGATGTTGCAGCCAATGCTGATCCAATGCCAAAAGCAATCAAAATGATCTTGTTGGAGTCGATACCGTAGATATTACAAAGTTCAAGTTTGCTTGCTACTGCTCGAATCGATTTACCTATGGATGTATATTGAAGGAATAGGTTGGTCACAATGAAGAGACCCAAAGAAACAAAAAAAGCACACCTGGATGGTAGTGATATATGCGGAGAAAAACTGGTGACCAACTGTAACGTCGCCAGTGTTGATAATTTTGTATCATCTCCCAAAGCCAAGTGAAATACAATTTTTTGAAACACAACATATAGACCGATGGAAGAAATGAGCATGGTGAATGGAGGCAACTCTCGATTGCGCATAAACCGAAATACCAACCGCTCGGTGATCAAGTCTATACCTACGCTACAAATGATTCCTAGAAGCAAACTAACTGCAATTGGAAAATGAAGAATCTGGAGAAAAAGAAATGAAAAGTAAGCACCAAAGCTGATGGAAGCGGCTTGTGTTAGGCTAAAAAACTTATTCGTATAGTAAACTAATGTAGCCGATAGAGCTACAAGAGAAAGTAAGGATGCTGTCAAAACAATATTAAGTGCGATTTGCATCATAGGAACAGGCCTTCTAGAACGTAACAGTATGTGACAATGCGATTACATCCTTTATAAAATCCTTGTATCTTCCCAAATCGCTTTTGGAGTCCTTAATGAAAACCACGTATTTTTCAAAAGCCGTGACCGTCTCATAATTTCTATCGTTCTTGAATCCATAAATGACCCGTCCTTCAATTAACAAAAAATCCAAGTACTCTTGATTCAAATTGTGCAGCAAATAATTCTTTTTGAGCGTGGAAAGTGGGAGAAATGACAAGTTGGCATTGCCATCAGCGTGCATTTTTGCAATCTTTGCAACTGAACTATCTGGATTTCTTAAGGCTAGCTTGGTGGATTCAAGATTCTTAACCACAATCAATCTATGCAATTTCACTCCAGATCCTTTGCAATGCGAATTGTAGTTTCAATTGTTCCAATGTGGTCGGGATCGGCAAAAATCTTGTCTGGCTCCATAAGTGTCGTAGCGTAGAAATTCGATTTCGAAGATGTTTTCAAAACTCGACCAAGAATCTGCCCTATCTCCTGTTGATCCATTGGCACGCCTCGATCAATGTTACTAGCGATATGGGAAACAAATGCCAATTTTTCGTCCAACATATTCATCAAAAAGCTAGATATATATATCCGCCTACGGATAACTTGCTTGAATACGTCAAAATATTTTTTTGCGAATAGCAAAAAAGACAAAGCAGCTCCTAATATGATAGGAAGCAGCACACCTATGGATGTAAAGACAATTGCCGTGAGAACCTGATTTGGCTGCTCTTCGGAAATCATTTTGAATAGTTTTGAAACCCCGAGCCAAGGATCAGCATACTCCTTGTCAAAATTCCCAAAAAATCCATTCGCAGCAACAACGGAAAGATTGGCGCAATCCCTGAACCACTGAAGAGACTCTATTAAAGTAAAACCGTCTAATTTTATCCATCTATTTAGTTTTAGAAGCTTCATTCGATGATAAAACTTATTGGAATCAAGAACAGAAAGCATGGCAAGTAACATTCTCTTTGAATTAGACAATTCAAAAAGACCTAGGTTACTTTTTGCTTCAAGCAATTTTGACCTTATAATTGCCTTGCTGGTTTCGATAATTCCTTCCTTAATCAACATCGTCTGAATCTCCGTATATTCTGCTGCTGAATGGTCAACCCTGCCCATTATCGCGCGAATCTTTGACAATGCTTCTTGATTTTTGGAGTTCAGCAATAAGTATAGGAGCAACGTCAGTCTTCCGTTTCTGAAATCGCAAGAAGTCATCTTGGTATAGTTTTGACTGCCTTTCTGCCCTGGAAAGTAATCCGCAAGATCATTTTACTTGATGAAGAAGCAGTTCCGTACAATTCCGCAAATTTGAGCAATGCTTGTAGTTGGAGTTTCGAGCCATTTGCATTAAAGCTCAGCTAATGCGCATTGCCCAGAAAAATTCCACTTCCAAAATAGCACCTATTGATGTATGCTGGCAGAAAATTCTCGTAATTATCAAACTCCTTCAAGTTAGCGACAGTTAGCAAATTCAGATCATAATGTTGTGCCTTGTAGATGAAATAGTTGCTTCTACTTAAGCAGCCTTTGAATTCATAAAGAATGGAGTCGCTTACAGCTCCAATGCATTGATCTATCAGCCTTTCTGCAATTTCTCTAGAGATCATTGCCGCAATGAACTGGCTGTCCTTTTCTTCGGCAGTCAAAACTCTACCTTGTGGTCAAAAAGGCATTTGCCTGATAGGATGATATGTTGAGTACCTCAAATGCAGCAGCGATTGGCAGGAATTGATTAAATTTGATCCCCACAAATTTCATAGGCAAGGCGAAATAATGTTGGCTTTAATAATCGCTTACCTAACCGCTTATCATAGAAAAGTCTAAGAATTTCCAGAAAGTTCAGGTTCATTCCTACAAGTGACATCTACCTGCTCCTTGATTAGCGGCAGAACTAGGGCAGAAGTGTTTTCTAAATATTCGAAATATTTGCCTCGTTCCATCTGGAATCAATATTTTACAAATTCACCATTTTTTACCGTCAGAATGTTGAGTTCCTTGCGAACATCGCCATTCTGATCAAAATTAGTGTTGCCAGTTACACCAGGATAATCCTTGGTATTATTCAGATTTGCAATAATTTCTGGCACACTCCTGTTTTGCGTATTATATATGACCTTATAGCTTATTTTCACAACGTCATAGCCATAGGCAGCGAGAATATCGGGAGTGGAATTGTTCTCCTTTTTGAAGAGTGTTACGAAATTTTGCGTTACTGCATTTTTGCTATTTGCATCAAAAACTGGTGCTGAAAATATCAGCCCTTCTGCCGCTTTCCCAGCAATCTCAATCAATTTCTTATCGTAAACTGTTGAAATAGACACATAGGTTTTTTGTAATCCAAGTTCGGTGGACTGCTTAAGAAGTGTTGAAATGTCGTCAATATAGCCTGGCAGGAAAACTATATCAGAAGAATCCGAACGAAGTTTTTGGAGAATCGTTCTGAAATTTGTCTCCCCTTGTTTGTAGTTGTTTGTGAAGGATATGGTGCCTCCCAAGGATTTGAATTTATCACCAAAAACTTGACTGATTTCAACCGTTGATGCTGCATCTACAAGAAATGACTGCGACACTCTAGCACCTAACCTATTGTAAGAAAAATCAGCCAAGAAATCACCATCATAAGAATCCGATGGATAAATTCTGAATACATGATCTCCAAACTTACTGAACTCAACTGCGGATGCTGTTGGTGACATCAGAACCAAATCATCCTTTTCTGCTATGGGTGCAATCGAAAGTGCTACATTTGAGAACATGCCTCCAATAATGTAGTTGACTTTATCGATTGATTTCAACTTGTTGTAAGCTGAAATTCCAGAATTTGGTGTTGCCTTGTCATCTTCATAAATAATTTGAATGGCCGCATTGGAAGAGTCTGAATTAATTTCCAACACTGCCAAATCCATTCCCTTTTTAAGCCAGTCCCATAGTTTGCCGCTTCTCCAGTTAAGGGTAAAATGGCGCCTATTTTTATGGGGGCTTTTTCTCTGTAGTAGGTTGCGTACATAGTATTGCAAGCTGTAAAAGCAAGTACAATGGTTATTAACGCGAATACTGTATGTAGCTTTCTCATCGTCTTAATTCTTTAAATAAATACGGCATCTAATTGACGGGGACTAAATGTTTCATCTATTGCCTGTTCATAGCAAACCATGCCCAATTTCATTCCAATAACCCTATTGGCAATCCCCAGGTCTCGCCGATACGAGTGTTCCACTATCAGGAAAGTAGTTTTCATTTTTTGATTTAGAGTTCCCATAACGCTAGTTATGAAATTTACATTGATAGGCGATAACCCATTGAACGGTTCGTCAAGTAAAATCATTTTGGGTTCATGTAGCATTGCCATTGCTAATGTCAACAATTGCCTTTCCGCCGCTAAGTTTCAGTGTTGTTCTGCTCAATTGCGGTGCAAGGGTCGTAAATATTACAAGCACCCTATTGATTCGTTGATTGTAAACTGATCGATCAAGGATCATTCCAGCCGTTTCCAAATTCTCCTTTACAGTCAGGTCTTCGAAAAGACCGTTTCTTTGAGGAATATATGAGATTCCTCTTTTCAACAATCCCGATGTTGCTTACCAGTAATATCCTCTTCCTCAAAGAAGATGCGCCCATCGCTCCATGAAATAACATTCCGAAAATTGTTTTAAGCAAGGTAGATTTTTTCCGCTTCCATTGCTTCCT
Organism: Bacteroidota bacterium; assembly: GCA_016718825.1. Taxonomy (NCBI): domain Bacteria; kingdom Pseudomonadati; phylum Bacteroidota; species Bacteroidota bacterium. The sequence goes on from JADKCL010000051.1 coordinate 6,338, forward strand.
GCAATCAGAACCACTTCCTTGGGCTACTTCAAACAGAAACATCAAAAGCACACTACTTCCACACAACAACGATCCGATATGTTTCCCTCTTAGCATCTTGTTACCAGATATATGCCTTCATTACATGCTGATCTTTCCTCAGTGTTTCCATATTCTCAAATACATCGATCTTGCCTTGATGGAGGAAGAATAGCCTGTCTGCAACTTCCGGAAATGAAGTCGGTGTGTGCTCGATCATCAAGTTGGTTTGCCTTGGGTCTTCAGTTGCTGAATGAGCAATGCGATCTTTTGCGGTACTCGGTTGGTGTTGCTGCGACAGCTTCATCAAGCAAATGTAGTGATGCGCCGTGGCAACCCGCAATAAGCAAGATTGGGCAGTTTTGCTGTCCCAAAGCTGATCTCGTTGCAAAGGACTTGGATACTTCACGAAGAAAGTATCTTTCAATCAAGTCGTCTGCCTCGCTCCAACCATTTGGTTGGCTTACTAAAAAGTAATTTGGCGACGAAGCCATTCCACCAATTGTCAGTTGGAGTTGTCCTTCATGGCCAGAAGGACATTTTCGTTGACAGTGAAGATGGGGCTAGTCGCAGAATCTTAGAGAGTCCTACAAATGCAGGGTTTATTGATTTTGAGGGTGAGGAATTGGATAATTTTCAGTTCCTTCCAAAAGAATCGAGGCCTTAGTCTAGTTTCCAGAAACCCTGTGATCAGATTGAACAATAATGTTGTCTTCCCAACGCCGTTTGAACCATTAGCGCATAGATATTACCTTTCTCCAAAGGAAAGAAGTTCCATCAGTAGAAATCTGCGGAGAAACCAAAACGAAGATCGTGCTTCTAACATGCTTTACCTGACTGCTTACTCCTGCAAAAGTACAATTGCTGTACCGAATCTACGTTTTTTTCATTTGAGATAGAAAGAAAGTGCATTGATTCACCGCATTGTAGCCTCTCAAGCCTGATTCCGGGCCAAGCCAGGGGTAATGCAAACCCTGGGTTTCAAAGCCCTTGTTACAAGTAAAAGGTCGCGGCAATACATTCTCACCGATTATCAAATACATTCCTGAAAGTCAAACAAGTCCGAAACGAACAGCCCAAATACCTTTGAAATCGAGGTAAGCCATTATGATCGTGGAATCGATCTGTGCCGACTCAACAATTGAATGTGGTGGAGGTCGCAAAAGCCAGCCATCACTCAGGTATCGCATACCGCGACCCGCCTTCCCCTGCGGCTAACCCGAATAAGCTGCCCCTCCTTGATCAATTTTGAAAGATGCACGGAAACGGTATTGTCAAGGCTCGTGTAAACCAAGCCATACGGCTGCAATTGGCGGAGTCTGGGGCCAATTTCCTTGCCTAGCAATGGTCGGCCTGCCTGGTTGATCACGTAGAGGATTTTGTCCTTCCAGCTCAGGTCATGAGAATAGCGGTTGGGTGCCTTGTCCAAAACGTACTTCGTTTGGTACTTGGAGACGTTGCTTGATTTTGCAGCTACGATGGCCGCAAGCTCTTGCCGCTCATTTGAAAGCATTTCTTCGAGGGCCGTGATGCGCTGCCGCTGACGAGATTCGACCTCCTCCAACTGCCTTTGTGGGATTCCGATCCATTTGCTGCGTGAGATTTCTTCTTCTGACATGGAGCAATGTGTGATTTGATCTTCGATTTACGTGAATACAGGCCTATTCATACTGTAAAAGACCTGTTCAACGTAGGTAAAAGTACGATTTAGATTCAATTAATAACAAATTCAGTTTAGATTAAGTATGATTAAGCATAGTTAAACATGGTTCGATATGTACTCATTATCTCGGGTTAATCTCGTTGGTGATATCTTGAATCTCGTTTCCAGTCAGAAGTTGGATGTTAATGTGCCAGAACTGGTGTCTATATTCCCTTCTGTGGGCGGTTTCATTGCATTTCACGGCCAAGAACATCAATTCTAGGTAGCTTGCTTGAATCCTAGACCACTATTTCAGGTTCAGAATCAAACAACTCCGACGCGGAGGACAACCCAAATGCCTTCGAAATGATGAAAACCATTCTGTCCGTTGGCAGCGAGTTTAAGGATTTTGAATTGGACCGCCAACCAGCGAATGGTGGCTACTTTGTCTTGCAGAGGTTCCGAGCCACGTTCTTTGATCCTGCAACGTTGGAGGCCGCTCAGGCCATGACGAACTTGGTTCAGAGCCGCGTTCAGGAGGATTGAAGAAAGTTCTAAGAGAAGAACTGGAACTGACGTCATTATATACTTGCTGTCCAAAGCCTGCCGAAAGCTCGAAAACCCTCCCTGTGAAAATATCTGGTCGGAAAGAAACTACCTAGTCAATTCAAAATCCACGGTGAATAGACATATTCCGAAATGAAACATCCGATTAGTTGAACATATTAAAAATTTATATCGTACGTTTGTGTCGAATAATTTAAGATATGGATACGGATTTTAAACCCTACTTGGGGAGGCGGCCTCGACAAAGCCCTTGAACTGTGCGAGCGCCTGACCAAAAAGATATTTAAAGGCACCGACACTGGGGGTTCCCTACCGCTCGCTCAACCATTGGAGAAGTCTGGTTTGTGGACGATAGCCGCGAAGACATCAAAATTGGCGGCGATTTTCATTTGTGGAGTACGTCTGGATACGGATGATTCAGGAATTGAGACTGTGGGCCTCAACCTGGTCGAGATCAAAGCCTTGAAGGGAAGTGTTGCTTGCTCCTACCTATCCTGATCTCTTGAGTTCCCTTTCATCAACATCTATGAGCGGGAAAACCTGGCAAATCCGAAAAAGACCGAAGAAACACAAAAAAAGGAAGTGGATTTCTGGACCTTCGTCTTGAGCAACCCGAAAGCGGAGGAAATGGGCTACAATTGGCTGCAACTCATGATCGCCACTTCGATTTCAAAACGTTGTCCCGTGATTTTGATCGTTTTCCAGACGGTGAATTTTTCAGCGTCGAGGAAACGCCAGGATTCATCTTTCCATCTGAGATTTTGGATCGCCTTTCCTTTGAAACACATGCCGCATCCCCATCACGGGTATTGTCAGGGAGTTCCTCGCCAAAGATCTCTCCATCGACCGCATCGGAATGCTAGAAATCCTCGAACCCAATGAGCAAGCAATCTTGTCTATCATCAAATCAGGCAAGTACAAGGCGGTGAAGATTCATTTCCAAGAATTCAAAAAATGAATGACTTGGAACTCGTGCAAAGCCAAGACACACGGAGAAAGATCGTGGATATCCTAGCTTCAGGAGAGTACCAAACGATTTCCGTCGATCAGCACGAGGGCCAAATCACCAAAATTGAGAATACGATCAAGTACAAATTTCCCAAATAGATGAAACAGGCAAGTATTTCCACACAATGTATTTTCGTACCCTTCACAAAAGGGACTTTTACATATTGGCGCAGCGACCCGAAAAAAGGAGCTGCGCCGTTCGCGAATTGCTGTGAAGAAAAAAAGAACTCTCAGCATTTCTTCCAAAGGAACCCAAATCGAGAGAACCAAGATGGGCAACCATCGAAGACATCAGAAGTATCGCTGGATACGAGAAGCTTTCCGATGGAGAGGCCCTGAGCATCCTCGATTCAATTCGACAACTCGTTTCTTTGATGGCCAATTTTATGCACAAGAACTATGAGCATGAATGATCTTGAATTGTTTCGTCCATTCGGTGTAGGAAAAGCCAAAAAGGCTGATTCTGGCGAAAGGAAGCGGAGCGTCCTTTACACCCGAGTTTCGAGCAAGGCCCAAGAAGACGGCATGAGCCTCGAAGTCCAAGTAAAGGCCTGCCGACAGTTTGCCGAGCGCAACGGTTACGAGATCGTCGCCGAGTTCGGCAACAGGGGCGAAAGCGCCAAGTCAGGCAGCGACAGAAAGGACTTCGAGGGAATGTTGGCCTTCGTGCGAAAGAAGGCGAATCAGATAGATTACATCGTTTTCTACGACTATTCGCGTTTCTCTCGTGAAGGTGGATCAGCCATTGTTCTCAAAGAAGAACTCAAAGCCAAGTATGGAATCATCATCAAGTCGGCGACGATGCCGATCAACAATGAGGAGGTCTATGGTTCAGGCATGGAAGACCAGCAATTGATCTGGGCCAAGCAAGAAAACGACATCCGAAGGAAGCGTTGCGTGGACGGCACCAAAGCGAAACTCAGGCAGGGTCATTGGTGCGGCAATGCGCCCATCGGTTACAAATGGGTGAACAAGGTGCTGCTTCTTGACACGGAGAAAGCTCCGTTCATCAAAAAAGCTTTCCTATGGAAATACGAGAACACCTCCCTATCCTCGGAAGAGATTCGGAAGAAGCTGAAGGCGCGTGGACTCGACATTCCTCGAAACACCATGTCCCGCATTTTCCATAGCCCAATTTACTGTGGACTTTTGGCACACAATCTACTGGAAGGTGAGGTCATTCAAGGCAAGCACGAACCGATCATCTCCCCAGAAATCTTCCTAGCGGTGAATGGCATCCTCAAATCCAACAACAACCACAGCTACGCCGTCTCCGAGGAAAACAATGCCCTTCCGCTCAAGAAATTCTTGATCTGCGAGCATTGCGGCGAACCCTTCACGGGCTACATCGCCAAGAAGAAGAATGGCAAGGTGCGCAATACCCCCTTGCCTTACTACAATTGCCGAGGAAGAGAATGTAAAAGCAATGTGAATGCCAACAGCCTTGGTGAGAAATTTCTGCGCGAATTGCGGCAGTTCACGATCAAGGATGAATTCGTTCCGCTCATCACACAGGAGTTGGAAGCGACCATGATCCAGATGAATTCAGAGAAGTTCAAGGAGGCCGAGGTCATGGAAAAACGCCTCAAGGAAATCAACGGGAAGCTGGATCGGATGAAGGAAAGGTATGTCGTCCATGAGGAAATCAGCCGAGCCGACTACGAGGAATTCAGCGAGAAACTGAGGGACGAGAAGCAGGAGATTTTGAGGGAATTGGAGCAAGTCAATCAAAAAAGTACGAACCTCATGAAAGACATTGAGGAATGCGTCCAAATATGCCGAAATCTGGCCGTATTGTGGGAAAAGGGTGACTACCGGGACAAGCAAAGGGTTCAAAAAATAGCCTTCCCCGAGGGCATGTACTATTCCAAGAAAACCGACACAGTTCGAACCCCAAGGGTGAATGAGCTAATCCGCGTTTCCAGTGAACTGAGCAAGGTTTTAGGGCAAAAAGAAACGGGAGGGAACATCGGTTTTGATGCATCCTCCCGTTGTGTACCGAGGGTGGGACTCGAACCCACACGATTGTTACACCAATGGTGTTTGAGACCATCGCGTCTACCATTCCGCCACCTCGGCTTAAGGGAAGGCAAAGATAGTGAGGTTTTTTAAATTTCAATGAACTTCGGAGAAATTGTCGCGCTTTTTTGAATGGACAATTGGCGCATTTGAAAATGAGCGATGATACATTCCAGGAAGCTTCGCCCAGGCGTCCACTCGGAAGGCCTGAATCAACCTTGCCAAACGCGCAAAATCCATTACTTTTGGAAAAACCCAGACTGAAATGTTCTCCTTCTTCAAGAAAAAGCCCGTTCTGCTCGAAGTACCCGATTGGGCACCGTTTTTCACCCGCGAGGAATACACCGCTTTTGTCGGGGCTATCGGGAAATACTTCAAGGGCAAGAATCTTAGCTACGAAGTCCACGATGGGGTCGTCGAACTGGGCCCAAATGAATTTGAGTTCGGGAAATTGGGACTGGGCAACCTCTCCCAAGTCTGCAAACAATCACGCAACCTGAGTGAATATCCCGAGATCGTTGCGCAACATTTTGATTCGTTGATACAGGGTCAGGTTTTCAACATCGAATTCCAGAAACTGGTCAACGACTACGCTAAAGTCAAACAATACCTGGGCGTTCGCATGTATCCCATGGACTACATCGACCACATTGGAATGAAGGGTGTCATGGGCAAACCCTTCGCAGGCGATATCTATGCGATGTTGGTTTTTGATCTGCCCCATAGCGTGCAAAACGTGCAACCCGAGCAGGCTGCCAAATGGGGAAAATCTTTTGAAGAACTCTTCGAAACGGGTCTGCAAAACATCAAACGGAATTGCCCCGTCTCCCTCAAACAGCTGAATTTGGGCGAATTTGACATTTGGTTTGCTGAAGGAGTTCATTTTTTTGTTCCCAACATTGCCTTTGACCTGCCTCTGCGGCCGGATTTGGTTGGAAAATATGGCGCGCTCGTGGGTTTGCCCCACCGACATGCTGCGATCATCTATCCGATTGAGACGCTCGATGTCATCAAAGCTGTCAATACCCTGATTCCGATTGTGAAGGGCATGAACGAAGAAGGACCCGGCTCACTCAGTGACAATATCTTCTTTTTCCAAAATGGTGAATTTGAGGCGCTTCCGTACAAAATCACAGAGGAAAAGCTTCAATTTTTTCCGACAGACAATTTTATTACCCTGCTGAATTCCCTAGCTGAATCATGACCGCTTCACCCTCCGATTCACCGCTCGGCACCTAACAAAGACAATCCGACGGCAGCCCGAACCCAAACTTTCACTACCTTTGCCCCTTCAAAAAAGGGTAAATATGATCTCCATTGACGGTCTCGCAGTCGAATTTTCTGGTCAAACGCTGTTCAGCGATGTGTCATTCGCCATCAATCCAGACGACAAAATCGCGCTCATGGGCAAAAATGGGGCGGGAAAATCGACCTTGATGAAGATCATCGCGGGCGTGAACAAGCCCACCCGCGGATCCGTGCGCGCACCCAAGGACGCGGTGATCGCCTACCTGCCGCAGCACTTGCTGACGGAAGACACGTGCACGGTATTCGAAGAGACCTCCAAGGCTTTCCAACAGGTGATTTCCATGCAGGAAGAGATGGATCGGCTGAACAAGGAACTCGAAACCCGCACCGACTACGATTCCGAGGAGTACATGGCGATCATCGAAAAGGTGACCGACATCGGCGAGAAGTTTTACACCGTCGAGCAGGTCAATTTTGATGCGGAAGTCGAAATGGCGCTCAAAGGACTCGGATTTCGGCGCGAAGATTTTGACCGGCCCACCAAGGAATTCAGCGGTGGTTGGCGGATGCGCATCGAGCTTGCCAAGATTCTCCTTCAGAAGCCGGACCTCATCCTCATGGACGAACCGACCAACCACTGCGACATCGAATCGGTGATGTGGCTCGAGGATTTCCTGGTCAACAAGGCGAATGCGGTCATGGTCATCTCTCACGACAAGGCCTTCATCGACCGGATCACGAACCGCACGATCGAGGTCACGATGGGCAAGATTTATGACTACAAGGCCAATTATTCGCATTATCTGGTCTTGCGGGAAGAGCGCAGGTCGCATCAAATCAAGGCTTACAAGGAGCAGCAGCGGTATATCGCGGAAACGCAGGAGTTCATTGACCGGTTTCGCGGTACTTATTCCAAAACCAATCAGGTCAATTCCCGGGAACGCATGCTGGAGAAGCTGGAACTCGTGGAGATCGACGAAATCGATACATCTTCCTTGCGGTTGCGGTTCCCGCCTTCGCAGCGTTCAGGCGATACACCTGTGGTGGTCAAGGACTTGACCAAGCGCTACGGCGACAAGGTGGTGTTTCAAAATGCCAACATGTCGATCGCCCGCGGTCAAAAAGTTTCGTTCGTCGGGCGGAATGGCGAAGGAAAATCCACGATGATCAAGGCCATCATGGGTGAAATCGACTTTGAAGGCCACTGCGAATTGGGTCACAATGCCAAAGTCGGCTACTTTGCGCAGAATCAAGCGGCATTGCTCGATCCGAATTTGACCATTTTCCAGACCGTGGACGAGGTTGCAAAAGGCGAAATCCGGACGCAGATCAAAAACATCCTCGGCAGGTTCATGTTCAGCGGCGACGACATTGAGAAGAAGGTGAGCCTGCTGTCGGGGGGAGAAAAAACGCGTTTGGCCATGGTCAAATTGTTGCTCGAACCCGTGAACGTCCTGATTTTGGACGAACCTACGAATCACCTCGACCTCAAGTCCAAGGACGTGCTCAAAGAAGCCTTGCTGGACTTCGATGGCACCTTGATTCTCGTTTCCCACGACCGCGACTTCTTGCAGGGCCTGTCCCAGAAAGTCTTCGAATTCAAGGACAAACGTGTGATCGAGCATTTTGAGACCATCGACGAATTCCTTGCGCGCAACCGCATTTCGCAGTTGAAGGAAATTGATTTGAAGGCTTCCTGATCTTTCGGAGACAGCTCAAAAAGGCAATCCGACTTCTTTTTCGGGTGCTGAAAAATGCGTCAAGGCTTGCCAATTGGTCAATAATTCCGTCAAATTTGTGGGAGACTCCCAACAGATTTGAAAATGGCATTCCATCAGTTTAAGACAGAAATTTTCATCCAAGCTCCGGCCGAGCATGTTTGGCATGTGATGCTGGATGTCGAACGGTGGCCGGAATGGACGGCCTCGATTTCAAAAGTCATTCTCTTGGACCAAGGTCCGATTGCCGTAGGTAAAAGGGCGAAAGTCATTCAGCCAAAACTGCAACCTGCAGTATGGAAATTCACCAAAATCCAGCCGAATACCGGTTTTGAATGGATCACGGGCAATTTTATGCTGCGAATGGCGGCACAACATTGGATTCAGCCGGTTTCCGGGGGTGTCCAAGTGACTTTGTCGGTGGACGTCTCCGGTTGGCTTGGCGGTTATGTAGCCAAAAAATATGGAAAACTGACCCAAGATTACATCCAAATGGAAGCAAACGGGCTGAAAACCAAATCCGAAAGCCGCTGAAAGTTCGTAGAATTCTGGCCAAAATCTGGATTTGGCCTAAAAATTGATTGGAAGTCGTAAATTCAGTCCATGCAACGTATGCGTCTCACTTCCCTCTTTTTCCTGCTGCTCGTATGCGGCATCGTTTCTGCGCAGCAGTCACCACAAGCGGCTTTGATCGAAGCCGAAGCCAAATTCAAGTCCTTTTCGAGTTATTCGGCCACGATGGGCTTTGACATGGGTGGGCACCGCGGGGTCGGAAAAGTGTATTACGAGGGGAATAAATACCACTGGGACTATGTCGAGGACTTGACGATTTGCAACGGGACCACAACGATGAATTACAACCGCGCATTCGCGAGCATCAGCTATCCTGAGGCAGTCGTAGGTCCTGATCTTTCAGCGGATGGCGTTTATGGACTTCACAAATTCGCCTATCAATTTAGCTGGACTGACAGCAATTCAGTCATGCGCAGGATGAAACTCACGCCTCCCGAAGGCTCGGAATTTCCACCCGTTCAAATCGGAATTGGTCGCAAATCGGGATTGATCGAGGAATACATCGTCGATATTCGGGCTGGCCTTCGAATGGAAATGATGGTCCTCGATTTCAAGGTAAATCCCGTCTTGGACCCCAAGTTTTTTGTGATCGATTGGGAGTTTGTCAAGAAGGTCGAAGACGGACTGGTGCCGCCGATGGAGCACGAAGATGAGCATTCAACCCCCTCCGATGGGCACGAAGGCCACGACCATGAGGGTCACGACCACCATTAAGAGGTTGAACGTGCCAACTTTTGCGCTGTCTCAGATCCCGGCAGGCTGCTCCCCAACCACTTCGCGCGGGCGCATCTTTTCCAGAATCCAATAGTCCGCCATCAGGGCGAGTCCCCAGGGAACGGCCAGAATACCCATGGTAGTCCAGTCATCAAATGCGAACCGGATCGCGCCCATTTCCTCGCCTGTCCAATAGGCCAGCGGCCCAAAGACCGCCCCGACCACAAATGTCCAGACCGGCTTGCCGATCAGCACCTTCAGCGAATGGTCCAGCGTCACTGCCAACCCGGCCCAGATCGCCGTGATCCAAATCGGCGCCAAAAAATTGAGGTAAGGATATGTTCCGTTGTAGTCGATCAGGCCCGTGGCGTTGTAAACCGTATCAATCACCGTTCCCAACGCTGCCACAGCCAAGGCATACCAGAGTTCCCAGACCTTCTTGGTATAGGCAACGTGCAGAATGAGAAAAACGAAGAACGGAAAGGCCCCCCAATAGCTCAGCGGCGGACCCGCGACTGCGCCCCACGCCGCAAGCAGCCAACTCACCTTGAATAATCCATACTGAATGATCACCATCCAAAAGAATGCCCAAGTCAGGTATTTGCTCCGTGCCATTGCCCGCAAAACTAATGCTGATTTTCGAATTCCATCCGGCAACATTTTTCAGCCTCTGTGCAGGAATTTCCCCGTAATTTGAATCGCTGGACCAGTCAAGCCAGCTTTTGAAAAGTGAAAAGGATCCTCACAGGAATTTTTGCCGTTGCTTGCCTTCTCTTCGGGCAGTTGCAGGCGCAATCCGTCGACGACGGTGTCAAGGCCTATGACAACGGCGACTACAAGGGCGCCGTGTCCAACCTCGACAAAGCCATCGCGACAGGCAGCCTCAAGGAAAAAGGGCTTGCCCGAGCCCACTACTACCGCGGACAGTCCAAAGTGGTGTTGGTGCGCAAAAACAAGACGGATGTTACGCCCGAAATGTCCAAGCTGCTGCAGAATTGGGCAGTGACGGGCTACGAGGACTTGGCGCTTGCCAAAAAGTATGACGTGGATGGCAAACTCACCGATGCCATTCAATCCTCGACCAAGGAAATGCAGCAACTCGTGCTCGACCTCGCCGATGCCCATTTGCTTGCGACCTCCGATGGCGCAAAATCGGAGGCTGAAAAAAAGGTCCTCTGGCAAAACATGGTCGCGCTCTGCGAACCCGTGATTGCCCAGGACAAGTTCAATTACCGCGCCTACGACCTCGCCGCCGATGCACAGCTTTCATTGCGGGATTCGCTCAAAGCCCTCAAAAATTACCACTTCGCGGATGATTGGTTCTTTCGCTCCGCACCCAAGGATGGAGACATGGCAATCGCCTACACCTATATCCACATTGCCGAACTTGAATGGGCGCTTCACAAAAATTATGACGGCGCCATCAAGGCCATTGAGGAAGGCAAGCAAGTGCTCGATGGTGAAAGCAAAAAAATCCAGTCGCTCGGCAACCGTCCGCCTGCTGAAAAGGCCTATCTCAGCAAACGGCACGACATCATCCTTACCGATTTGAAAAAGGTGGAGATGGATCTAAAGGCAGCAGGAGGCAGGTGATTGCGTAAGTTTCCAATGACAAATTTTGTTCCAAGGAACAGAAAAAATCGCACTGAAAAGGACGTAAGATTTTCCAAGCTTTTGAGTGAAATTCCATGGCAAATTTCAGGACTTGGTGGTGGAAAATGTTGACGATTTTTTTTATTGTTGAAAACATCTAATTTCGCTCCGCAGCTTTTAACGAGAGAAACTGAAGTTGATTCAGTGATCAAGTCATCTGATGCGCAGGCGCGTACGAATGCATATTTTTGGGGAAAATGTTCTGATAATCAATCGATTACCTTCTGAATAGCGGAAGCAAATCACTGATCAACGGCTCCTTCATCTCCCGTTCGTTACCCACTTGTAGCTTTCAACATCAGCGTTGGGAAGGTCGGGTTTGGCCGACCAGCGACCATTCATTTGGTCCTCCCAACGCGCTCTGAATCTTATCAGGGTTCCGGTGTTGCAATTTGAAACCGATGTAATTGATTTCTTGGGTATGAAAAATTTTGTTTTGAAGTCGTCGGATAAATGGTCGGTGAAAAAGGCCTTTTCGAACTTGCTTTTGCCCTTCGTGATACTTTGTGTGGGAAACACAGGCTTGTTAGGAGAAACGATCGAGCTTGCCTCCCATTCAGAGGTAGGCAGCAAAGAGAATGTCGGACCCAAACCGGAGAATCAACCTTTGCAGGTAACGCTCGCCTATGGTGACCATCTCACTTTGGACGGGCCATTGGAAAACATCAGCAGCTGGACCATTCTGCATTCCGGTCAAACCGTTGGCCAAGGCATCGGAAACAGTTTGCTCAATTTTGTTTTTGCACAACCGGGAGAATATTCGGTTCAAATCCAAGACAACCATGTTCACAACGCCCAATCGTGTGACCACAGTAATCTTCCATCTGAAATTCTTGTCACCGTGACCGGCAAGAAAATGGTTTTTGATTTTACCCAAGTCACGTTTTCGGCCCCGATCTCCAATGGCAATCTCAACGGAATCGTCCTGAGCGTTCCGGTCATTGTCGACTCCTATGACGGAAGCCCGATCCTATTCCAACAAGGCACGGTGTACACAGCGGGTGTGGGAACCAACTTGACGGCTATTCCGGTGCAAAATGTAATGAGCCTGAATCCCGGGACGGTCGTTTTGAACTATACGCTTTCAGGGAGTGTAAGTCGTCCGACCTACATCATGTTTGACTTCATTGATGTGAATGGCAAAGTGCAGTCCTTTGGTTTGCAGCAACAAATTCACTAATCCAACACATTCAACCAATTATCAAAATGCCTCAAAGTTTCACGATGAAATTGCAGCGATATCGCCTTCTGGTACTCGGCCTACTTGCTTTTGTGTCCTTTTTCTCAAGTGCTGAACAACTTAAGGCTCAGGATTGTGGTTTTGGGCCTGGACTCGGATGTCCAGGAACGGACTACACGAATTGTTTTTTCAAGTCGACCACCAATCGCAATACGATTGAATACGACAACTTTATCTCGGCATTCCATACGACGCTTGTCCGTGATTCGGTGGGAGACTTGATCACCTGGGGTGAAGTTTTGACAAACACCGGTGCCGGCAGCAACCTTGTGCCATTCACCATCAACTCGACCAATTTTCCTGCGCTGACGGGCACGCGCTTGCGAGCAACGGTTGGGTCTTCCACGACAAACAATACGCAGGGCATTGTGTTGACCACGACCGGTCTTTTTGCGATGGCACAAGAAGGAAGGGTCATCGATGCTACAATTACCGCTGGTACTGGATTTCAGCCCATTACCATCGGCGGCAATCCGACAGGCTTACCGCCGGGTGTTCTTCCTGACCAGGTAAAAATGATGACCGCATCGAGTGCGAACGGAGGTATCGGATCGGGAGTACTTGTACTGACGCTCTGCTCGGGAGACGTTTGGGTGCTTGCAGCCAACGCTGCCATGCGTGGAAATGGCAGCACAGGCAATGCATTGACGTGGTCGCGTGTCACGACCAATGCAGTTGGCAATCCTTTCCTTTCCGGAATCGTTGCCTGTCGCACGACTGGCCGCTCCATCATTGCATTGGAAGCCTCCGGAGCGCTTTGGACTTGGGGACAAAGCACGTGGCTTGGAAATGGTACTGCGATCGCTACCCGCAACCGTGCGACTCCTATGACGTTGCCGGCATTCAATCCAGGCGCCTCTGCAAAAATGATCTCCATTACCTCTGATGGCCTCAATCAAATTTCCTACTACGTCCTCGCCACCGACGACAACCTCTACGCGTTGGGCAACAATGCGTCGCGGCAGTTGGGGGATTGGACGACGACCGACAGGAATGTATGGGTTCAGCCAAGGTATACCGGTCCTGCAGGGCCGGTAATGAACGACATCAAATGGATAACCGCCAATGAACACTGTGGTTTTGGTTCAGCAACCATTAACGTATTGACCAACGGGAGCCAGATTTATAATTGGGGCCTCAATCTTGGCAATATGTTGGGCCGGGCAGCCGCTGGTGCGGCCGAAAATCCTGCCATTCCGAACTTCATTGCTCCGACCGATGTGATCATTGCTGCCAATACGGGTGGACATACGAGCATGTACGTGAAAAAATGCATGTCAACCTTCGGATATGTTGGGCATAGAATCAACGGTTCGATGGGAAATGGCAGCGCTGCGGCACTTTTTGAAAATGTGGTTACTTATGCTACCGCTTCCGTCCCCATTTGCGGCGCCTACTTTGGTGTCGATCTGCTGGGAACTGTCGGCGCATCCAATGCAGCTGATAGTAGTTCGCATTGCGCAGGGACTGTTCTCAACATGACCTTTGAGCCAGCTGGTGGATCCGTCACAACCACAGGTCCTGCAACTTACAGTAGTGGTTTGCAGCAGCTTACTATGACTGCAGGCGGCACTGTCAATGTCATCTATAATCCGCCGGTTGGCTGTACTGTGCCAAGGGATTCGGTAACCTATTTTTCAATTTGTGAATCGGTTAGCTCGGCTTCGGCCACTCCCACTTTGTGTAACAATACGGCCCTCACATCGATCACCCATATAACAATTTGTGCAACAGGGATCGGTGCCCCGATTGGGCTTCCCCCTGGTGTGACGGCGACTTGGGCAGCGAATGTTCTCACAATCAGTGGCACGCCGACTTCTCCGGGCGTTTTCAACTATTCGATTCCCGTTGTTGGTGCGTGTGGAGGGGTAAGTGCCACCGGCACCATCACCGTAATCGATGCGCCAACGGTGGCCGCTGCAGGTGCTGACCAAACCGGTGCAGGTACGTGCGGAACCACTTCCACGACCTTGGCTGCGAATACCCCCACGGTCGGAACAGGAATCTGGACCATCGTCGCGGGTGTGGGCGGAACGGTCGTCACGCCCGGAAGTCCGACGTCGGTTTTCAATGGTGTCGCTGGAAACACATATACGCTTCGCTGGACTGTGACCAATGCGCCTTGTCCGGCATCGTTTGACGAAGTGGACATTACCTTCAACCTGAATCCAACGGTTGCCTCTGCCGGGGCTGACCAAACCGGTGCAGCTACTTGCGGAACCACATCGACCACGCTGGCTGCCAATACACCGACGGTCGGAACGGGAACCTGGACCATCGTGGCCGGTGTTGGCGGAACCATTGTCACCCCGGGAAGTCCGACATCGGTTTTCAATGGTGTCGCTGGAAACATCTATACCCTCCGCTGGACGATCACCAATGCGCCTTGTCCTGCTTCTTTCGACGAAGTGGACATCACCTTCAACCTGAATCCAACGGTCGCCGCTGCAGGCGCTGACCAAACTGGTGCAGGTACTTGCGGAACCACTTCGACCACCTTGGCTGCCAATACACCCACGGTCGGAACGGGAACCTGGACCATCGTAGCCGGTGTTGGCGGAACGGTTGTTACACCTGGAAGTCCGACATCGGTCTTCAATGGTGTCGCTGGAAACACCTATACCCTCCGTTGGACGATCACGAATGCGCCTTGTCCTGCTTCTTTCGACGAAGTGGACATCACCTTCAACCAAAATCCAACGGTCGCCGCCGCAGGTGCGGATCAAACCGGTGCAGGCACTTGCGGAACCACGTCGACCACGCTGGCTGCCAATACGCCCACGGTCGGAACAGGATCTTGGACGATTGTTGCAGGTGTTGGCGGAACCATTGTCACCCCTGGAAGTCCGACATCGGTTTTCAATGGTGTCGCTGGAAACACATATACCCTTCGCTGGACGATTACCAATGCACCTTGTCCGGCTTCTTTCGACGAAGTGGACATTACCTTCAACCAAAATCCAACGGTCGCCGCTGCAGGTGCTGACCAAACTGGCGCAGGTACCTGCGGAACCACTTCCACGACGTTGGCTGCCAATACGCCCACGGTCGGAACAGGAACCTGGACCATCGTCGCGGGTGTCGGCGGAACGGTTGTCACCCCAGGAAGTCCGACATCGGTCTTCAACGGTGTCGCTGGAAACACATATACGCTTCGCTGGACGATCACGAATGCGCCTTGTCCAGCATCCTTCGACGAAGTGGACATTACCTTCAACCAAAATCCAACGGTTGCCGCCGCAGGTGCGGATCAAACCGGTGCAGGCACTTGCGGAACCACGTCGACCACTTTGGCTGCCAATACGCCTACGGTCGGTACGGGAGCATGGACCATCGTAGCGGGTGTTGGCGGAACCATTGTCACCCCGGGAAGTCCGACATCGGTCTTCAATGGTGTCGCTGGAAACACCTATACCCTCCGCTGGACGATCACGAATGCGCCATGTCCTGCTTCTTTCGACGAAGTGGACATTACCTTCAACCAAAATCCAACGGTTGCTGCCGCAGGCGCTGACCAAATTGGTGCCGGTACTTGCGGAACCACGTCGACCACTTTGGCTGCCAATACGCCGACGGTCGGAACGGGAACATGGACCATCGTCGCGGGTGTCGGTGGAACGGTTGTCACCCCTGGAAGTCCAAGTTCGGTCTTCAATGGTGTCGCTGGAAACACATATACCCTCCGCTGGACGATTACCAATGCGCCATGTCCGGCATCCTTTGACGAAGTGGACATTACCTTCAACCAAAATCCAACGGTCGCCGCCGCAGGCGCTGACCAAACGGGCGCTGGCACTTGCGGAACCACGTCGACCACGCTGGCTGCCAATACGCCCACGGTCGGAACGGGAACCTGGACCATCGTGGCCGGTGTTGGCGGAACCATTGTCACCCCGGGAAGTCCGACATCGGTTTTCAATGGTGTCGCCGGAAACACATATACGCTTCGCTGGACAGTGACCAATGCGCCTTGTCCTGCTTCTTTCGACGAATTGGACATTACCTTCAACCTGAATCCAACGGTCGCTGCAGCAGGTGCTGACCAAACGGGTGCAGGTACTTGCGGAACCACTTCCACGACTTTGGCTGCCAATACGCCGACAGTCGGAACTGGAACATGGACCATCGTCGCGGGTGTCGGTGGAACGGTTGTCACCCCAGGAAGTCCGACGTCGGTTTTCAATGGTGTCGCTGGAAATACCTATACCCTTCGTTGGACGATCACCAATGCGCCTTGTCCAGCTTCTTTCGACGAAGTGGACATTACCTTCAACCAAAATCCAACAGTCGCCGCTGCAGGAGCTGACCAAACGGGCGCTGGCACTTGCGGAACCACGTCGACCACCCTGGCTGCCAATACACCCACCGTCGGAACAGGAACTTGGACAATTGTCGCCGGCATCGGTGGAACGGTAGTCACCCCAGGAAGTCCGACATCGGTCTTCAATGGTGTCGCTGGAAACACCTATACCCTCCGCTGGACGATCACGAATGCACCTTGTCCTGCTTCTTTCGACGAAGTAGACATTACCTTCAACCAAAATCCAACGGTCGCCGCCGCAGGTGCGGATCAAACCGGTGCAGCTACTTGCGGTACCACTTCCACGACCTTGGCTGGCAATACACCCACGGTCGGAACGGGAAC
>JADKCL010000052.1 GCA_016718825.1 Bacteroidota bacterium
CAACCGCATTCACCGGATTGTACACCAATATCGAATCATCCAAACCCGCCGAAGTGATCGCGGCAAAGTCGCCATCGACCGCCACCACGCTGGAAATCCGTACAGGAACATAACCCAACGTTGTCGTCAATGGATTCACCTGATCCGGCAAAAAGCCCATCCGCATCACAGCCCCATGGCCGTTTCTACCCACGCCATCGTGCCGCGAAACCGCAACAAAAACATCACCCGAACCCGCAAATGGAACCGTCAAGGTCGCCAAATCCGGAATGCCATTCCCCAGGAATGAATTGGGGAATCGGCCATAAAGGGTTCCGGGCGTGACATTCGTCGGATCAATGTGCAAAGTAAACGCAAGGCCATGGCCAAACGTGACCGGCGTGCCAGCATCCCCCCAATGCACCAAGAAAAAGACCGTGTCTCCGACCGGAAACGAATCCAATTCGGGTTCAATCCAAACCGGTACGCCGGTCAGAATGTCATTGTTTTTGTTGTGGGTGAGGCCGAAATTCTGGTGAATGGCGATCGTATCGGCAAATTGCACAATGCCATTGCCATCGCAGTCCAAGTGCTTGAAATTGGCACCCAGCGGCAACGAATTGCTCCAATTGGTTGCGGGTTGACCATGCCAACTGAGGGTCGCATTGGGCCTCGTCGTGCCTGTAGCAGCCATGCCGTAGGCAACGGCCAGCAAGTCGGCATTGTCGGCCACACCATCGTGATTCGCATCGCCCGGCCACACGCAATCCGGCGCGAGTTGCAATTGGATCGTATCTGCAGCGGTGCAGCCATTGACATCCGTAACCGTCAAACTATACGTCCCACTCGCACTCACACTCAGGCTACTCGTGGTCGCGCCTGTGGACCAAGCATAGCTGCTTGCCCCATTCGGCCCTGTCAACACCCAAGTTGTATCCGGGCAGGGCCAAGACGAAATTCGAGAGGAAAATGGCACGCCAGCAGCGCCGGCAGCCCGCTCACCCTGCACCCGTCGCACCACCTCACACTGTCGGTCGCGCCATGTTCCCAAGGTAGGTGTTGAATCCTGCCGTAGCCAAGGATATTCGCTCCCAGACAAACCGTTTGTTGGGACCAATGGAAACAGTGGGGCGGAATGGTCAACACCCGAGCGGTCCCGTCAGCCATCGCGTCCGTCACAGTCCGCCATAAGTCCCACTCGCACTCACGGTCACATTGTTGGTGGTTGCGCCATTGCTCCAGAGGTAGCTGCTGAATCCCGGGGTTGCCGCAAAAGTCGCATTCGTCCCGGGACAAACCGTCTGATTGGGGCCGATGGAACAGTGGGGCGTAATTGTGGGCAAAAAAACCTTAACCAGAGTAGCGGCGGCCGTGAAGGTGTCCCGGACAAACCGTCTTGCCAAGAAGTCGAGGATTACCAATCGGTTTGGGTACTGCTCGCCGTCCCGCATTGATCCGATGCGGTTAAAGTCACAACATGCAGGCCGCAGGGAAGCGTGACGGTCAAAGTTGTAGGCCCGCTGTTGCCGCTGCCACCGTTGGCGAGACAGTTTTGGCCCAGAATCGACCAATTGAGCATGGCCCCCGGCGTGCCGGTCGAGGTGAAGGTGACTGTATTTCCAACGACATTGGACGTAAATGATGCAGTGAGGCCACTTGGACATGCCGCCGAACATTGTAGCAACGAAGTCCCATTCGCAGGGGTTGGAAGGGGTGTCCAGTTCAACGGTGTCGCCGTCAAGGCTGTGCTGCTGATGATTGCTGCAGAATATGTGGCGGTGGTATTGGTGAATTCAACCACGGCCTGCGGCGCATAAACCGATGCCGGCAATTGGCAATCGGTAGGGGAGCTGTGCCGGTGAATTTCGAGCGGATTTGCGGTGATTCCGGATTTGCCCAGCGTATAACATTGTCCGGAGCCAGCAACGTAGGCATCCCAGGTGTCTTCGTTGTAGGTGGCACCGGTCGTGCCGTAGGCATTGAAAGTCAGGGTGAAAGTCGATGGATCCAAATCCACCACGAACTTCTCCTTCTGCGGGGCCACATTGAATTGTGATGGGTTCCGGTTGAGGGTACCCCAGCCGATCCAATGCCCGTTGGGGTACTTTACCAAACTCCGAATCACCGGTTTTTGGAGCGGATTGTTGGCCGAACCCGTCATGCCTACGCGGTAGAGCCTGCTTTCGACCGCATGGGTCATCGTATTGAACCGGAATACGCCCAAGCGCGGCGTAGAACCGGTGCCCGCATAGATGTCACTGACAGACAGCATGCCATACATATTCCCATCGCAGTCCATTCCCAATCCCATTTCGCCCAAAAAGAAGGCGTTTGTTCCTCCGAATGGCAGCGTGGTCGTGTACTTCTCATAGCCGATGCCAGCCGGATTCAGGTGGACAAATTCGAGCGTGGTGCTGTTCGAATTCGGCTGTTGCACCAACCACATCGAACCGTCAGGCGCTTCCATTCCCCCATAAATTTTGGAGGTATTGAGGTAGCGCACATACTGAACGTTGAAGTTGAGATCCAGCTTGATATAATAACTGTTGAATTGGCCTTGACCCTCCTTGACTACGAAAAAGTAGCCACTCGGAACCTTGAACGAAGTTGTTCCCAATTGCCCGATCGTGTTGATGGGCAGGTATTTGGCTTGAACAACGTTCCCGAATTTGTCCAATTCGCCCCAAAATGGATCAAAGTTGGATCCGGAGTTGAACGAATGCCCGATAAAAGCAAAATGCCCATTGCTCATGGCGTGGAGGTCGAAGATTTGCGTCGCACCACCAGTCCAAGTGGTCATGGGGCCGCGGATGGCACCCGACGAATCAAATGCCATCAAACAGGCATTCGGATTCATTGTCGCAGTCGCCACCATCACGTCGCCGTTGGGTTGCGCTGCAATCGCGTGGACATTGAAGTCAAATCCATTTGCAAAAACGGTACGGAAGGATGCGGTGCTAGTGTTGTTGACGATGACCGTCTGACAACTGCTATGCGTCGCGCAGGCATTGGACACCGTTTGGCAAATGACATACGTGCCGGGCAAGGCATACGTATGGCTGCTCTGCACGCCTGTCGCGGTGGTGCCATCCCCAAAGTCCCAAGAAATCGTGCCATTGACCGCTGCATTCGTGATGGTCGCAGTAAGGCCGGCTGTAGAGGTGATCGAGAAGTTGGAATAGGGAATCGGGCAGGTGAAATTGTAACAATAAGTATTGCTCCCGCAGGCATTGGTCGCCGTAAGGCAAATGTTGAAATTCCCCCCGTTGACGTATGGCGCAAAGTAAGTCTTCACGGGATTGGCCACGGTACTCGTTGTCCCGTCACCAAAAGCCCAGCTGTAAGACTGTCCCAAGGTGCTCGTGTTCGTGAAGGTAAGCTGCCCGGGAGCCGTAACCGCATAGGTAAATCCAGCCACCGGTATCGCCGGACTCACCAAAACCGTGCGCCAAGTCGTGTCCTGGCAGGGTGCGTCGTAATAAACCGTTCCCAGCGTGTAGGTGCCCGCGACGGTCGGCGTCCAACTGAAGCTGCTGCCTGTTCCCATCGAAACGCCATTCACCAGCCAACTCAACCCCGTAGAATTCAGACCACTTGTTTCGGTATAGGTATTCGTCGAATTCACGCAAATATTTGCAGGTCCGCTCACAACCGCCGTGGAGCAAGCATGCACGGGGATCGAAAACGTATCCGAGCCACAGCCATTGGTGGCGATCACCGTCACCGGCCAAGTGCCGTAGGGCGGATAGCTATGCACCGGGTCATTCGTAGTACCGGTTGTGCCATCCCCAAAATCATAGAAAATCGAATAAAACCCAAAGGTGTTCTCGTTGAAAGCCACTTGCCCACCTCCTTGTGGAGTGGTGGTCACCGAAAGGCAGGGATTCATACAGGTATAGGTTCCGTTATTGGTGATACTGAGCTGCCTTTGTGCCGAAAACGCCAAGTTGTCGGTCGACAGCGTCAAACTTGGCGCTACGGTACTGCCCAAGACCCCCACGAAGGGAAGGGTGCCAGCGGTGAAATTTTGCGAGGAAACCGATGGCGGTGTTCCACTGCACGATTGCCGCACATCGTAGCCCGGCACGACAGCGAGATACCGGTAGTCGATATTCGCAGCGGTGAGGCAGGAATGCATGTCAAAGGCAAACATCGGATCACCAAAAGGCGAGCCGGTGACGGTACTTTGAAACTTGTTGCTCCCGGACCCGGGGTAAACCTTTTGTCCTTGTACCACCCCATTGTTATCGAGGACGATCAAATAAATTTCCTCCGTATAGGGATAGTTGCAGTTCATTGTCGATTGCAGTGTCACCCTTGCAGTGGCAGTCACGACGAGGTCGTTGGAACCCGGTGCTGCGACACCTGCCGCCTCGATCACGGTATAAGGAAGTCCCCAAAGCCCAGGCGTCGGCCGGAATTTTTTGGCCCAGCGCACCGCCATTGTACTGTCCGTACGAATCACCTTCACCGTATCGGCAACCATGCTCACGATTCCGAGGCCATGGTCTTGGTAAATCGTGTAGTTGGTTCCAACATTGAACAGGTCCTTGAGCCGGTTGCCATTCGCATTCAGAACCGTGACGCGCCCAAAGCAGGTCACGTACAGGCGCTGATCGATTCCCCAAAAGGCTTCCACCGGATCAGCTCCTGGATAGAAATTATGCCAGTCCGGAACAAAGCTTGCGCCAAATCGCACCACCCCAAATCCAGTCGTCGATGTTGCCTTGTACACAAGATAGATATGATCGTTCGTGTCAGCCACCATCTGAACCAAGTTGCTGTTGGTAATCTTCAATTGATTCAAGACGATCCCCATCGTATCCACCGTGCAGACGCGGCTATCTGCAGTGTTGCTGAGCCAGATATGGCTATTCTTTTGAATCACATTGGGGCCAGAAATATTGCCTGCCCAGCTCATGTATTGATCCATTTGCTTGTTCAACACATAATGATCAAAGTTGAATGTTGCGATGGGCGAAAACACAACATGCCCGTTCATCCCCATCGCATGGTACGACCGCATCGTCTGCGGACCATATTGACCGGCCTCCGGCCGCACGCTGATCCTGCAGCAAGCCTCCGGCTTAAGAAAGGAAGAGACCTTGTCAAGACCGCCTCCCGATTACCGCCAAACACCCGACATCCCGCATTCCATCCCAACCGCAGCCAAAAACAGCAAATGCCCCGTTCCATGAATAACCAACCTGTTTGCGCTCCGAGCTGATTTTTCGGCCCGCGGCCGCAATATCAGCGGGGAGGAAATACAATGTATACCCGCAATGCTACCCAGAGGCCGCTCCTCCGGAGCAAGACCCGCGACAAATCCTGCTGTTTGCGTAGCGCCGCCGACGCGGGAGGTGCAAGAAATGTAGCGTCATCGGCGCTCACACCGCATTTCCGGGTAGCGCCGCCGACGCACTCCATCCACCATTTGAAAATACCTCCCAAACCATTCCCCTTCGATCAAAAACAAAAACCGCTGACCAGATCTTCAAAATCCGGTCAGCGGTTTTTTATTCGAGGATCATCCCTACTGCACAACCACCTTGAACATCCGCCGTTGCTCCACGCCGGATGTCACTTCCACGAGATAGGTGCCAGGAGTTAAATGCTGGATGTCAATGGCTACCTCGTGATGCAACTCCGGTAGGGTTTGCACCTGCAATTGCCGGCCAAACATGTCCGAGATCTTCACCGTGAACGCATCAACAATCGGAGAAGCCGTGCGCAAACGCAATTCGCCTTGACCTATGCCGCGGGAAACCGGGTTTGGGTAGAGGGAGAGTCCGCCAAAATTCCCCATCCCAGCGTCAATGCCGACGAAGGTCACAAACAGGGTGTCACTGACCGCCGTGCAGCCATTGCTGTCTGTCACCATGATCGAATAACTACCTGACTGTGTGACGATATACGTTCCGCCATTCGCGCCGGAAATGTTGTTGCCATTCAGCAGCCATTGCATCGTCGGGTACGTCGGGGTACAAATCACCGAATTGCCATTTTGCGAAAGGGTAGGGGTCGGTGCCGGTATTGCAACCACGGTGAAGGTTTGCGTAGCAGAGCAACCTGCACCGTCCGTCACCGTCACCGTATAGCTGCCGGGGGCCAAGCCAACCAAATCCTGCGTGCTGTCTCCCGTACTCCAAACGTAGGAATAGCCTAAACAGTCGTTACCTCCGGATGGACTCAAGTCGATCATCCCCGCAGTATCCCCTGCACAAGTCGAGGTCACGCCCGCATTGGTCAAAATTGCTGGCGGACTCAGGATCGTCACACTATCCACCGCGGTCCCGCCGCCTGCATCGGTGACGGTCACGTAATAGACACCTGCTGCCAAACCCGAAATGGTCGCCGTCGTGGCCCCGTTGCTCCACAAATAGGTGTCGTTGCCACAGCCTCCGCTTCCGGATACATGGGCAATCCCATCGTTGCCACCCGGACATGTGAGGTGGTAGCCACACAGGGACGAATCAGGCCAAGCTTGCGTCGTCGGATTTTGCCCCACGACGGTGATGTTGGTCACGCAAGTGGATGTGTTCCCGTTCGCATCCGTCACCGTCAAGGTCACAGCGTTGGAGCCAACATTTCCGCAGGTGAAGGCGGATTGGCTCAGGTTCAGGCTATTGATCGTGCAATTGTCGGTGCTGCCGCTGCCTACTGCGGCTGCGGTTACCGTACCGTTTCCATTGACATCCAAGGTCACCGTGACAGCCTGACAATTCGCTGTCGGCGCAACATTGTCCACAGTGACCGTAACAGCGATCCGCGGCGAATTCGAACAGGATCCACCCGTCGCTTCGGCATAGTAGGTTGTTGTCACAGTAGGGGTGACCACAAAGTTGGCCCCGCTTGCACTTGATCCAATGGCGACGCCGCCCGAGGGCACCGTGAACCAAGAAATGGTATTGCCGACCGAGGTTGCATTCATATCAGCCGATCCACCAGGGCATATCATCGAAGGAATGGCTGTCACATTGGAAGGTGTGGCACAAGGAGGCACAATCACATCCGGTGTGATCACGACCTCACCATTCCCGAGCCGAAATCCACTTGTCAATGTGCCGCCGGTCACGCCGCCGATGTAGGAAGATCCACCGCCACCGCCGCCAAAAAGGCCGCCACCGCCGCCATACCATCCGCCGCCGCCGCCTGCACCACAAGCGCCATCACCTTCGCCGCGACCACCTGCGCCAAAAGATCCCGCCTGCGGTGTATGGCAACATGCGACGCCTGCCGCACCGCCAGCCGACTGCGTGCCGCCTTTGCCACCGCTTTGCGGCCAAGTATTCCAAGTGCCGCCGTCTCCGCCAATCAATCCGCCGCCAGCGCCACCTGCACGGTTTTGACTCGCCGAATTGGTGCCGCCGCCGCCGCCGCCTCCGACGATCACCCGGTTGGCCAAGCCATAAGGGCTGATGCGCACATCCGATCCGCCCCCTCCCGTGCCACCGGAAGACGGTGCCGTAAATCCTGCCCCGCCATTGTACCCCCCCGTAGGCGTCGTGGAGTTGAAAAAGGCTCCGGCCCCCCCGACATACACCTCGAGCACCTGTCCCGGCGTCACCGATAGCGAACCTTGGGCCCGTCCTCCCATGCCTCCGGGTGCATTGGTAATGCCGCCACCTTGCGCACCTTTGGCATCGATCGTCACCGAAATCACCCCGGGCGGAACGGTATAAGTCTGAACGCCGCCCGTATAGGAAAAGGTCGTTGCCTGTGCCAAAAGGGTATTCCCCGCGGAAACAAGCAGCAGCACCGCCAACATCATTCTACCCATCCTGCCCCGTTGATGCAGAATACCTTGCATTGATCGTAGTGTTTTTCTCATGTCTTAAAGTGTTGATAAAGGAGATCCACAAAATAGGAATTCTTGCGCGATTTCTTTTCAGTTACAGCAGGGAATTTGACGATGAAATTTATGCCGGTCGGGACCCTTGCCAGCAGCGGCTCCCTGTTGAAGCGACGGCTCCCTTTTGAAGCGGCGGGTTTCGGCTCTTTCATGAAGGGGCGGCCTCCGGCCGCACGCTGATCCTGCAGCAAGCCTCCGGCTTAAGAAAGTGAGTGACATTGTGAGGACCTGATGAAGCAGCAGCCCCCTGTTGAAGCGACGGCCCTTTAATGAAGCGGCGGCTCTCTTTTGAAGCGACGGCCTCCGGCCGAACGCTGATCCTGCAGCAAGCCTCCGGCTTAAGAAAGTGAGTGACATTGTCAAGACCGTATCGCGATTACCACCTAAGACCCGACATCTCGCAATCAATCCCAATCTTAAGCCTAAAACAGCCCATGCATTGTTCCATGAATAACAAACCTGTTTGCCCTCTCCGCTGCTTTTTCGGCCCGCGGCCGAAAAAGCAGCGGGGAAATAAAATGGATAACCGCAATGCTACCCAGACGCCGCTCCTCCGGAGCAAAACCCCAACAAATCCTGCTGTTTGGGTAGCACCGCCGACGCTGGAGGTGCAAGAAACAAAGCGTCATCGGCGCTCACACCGCGTTCTGCGTAGCACCAATGACGCAGGAAGGACACACAAACATAGCGTCATCGGCGCTCACACCGCGTTCTGGGTAGCGCCGATGACGCAGATATATCAGTGAAACATGCAACCAATTCAGCCCTCCACCTCATTCCTCAAAAAAATCAATCACCTGCCGCCCATTCACATCCACGAATCCACAAAGATGTTTCCCCCGTTGTACCTGCCGCACACGGATCAACCCGCATCCCACCACCGACAGTTCCTGTCTTGCAAGCGGGACACGCACATTCCCGCGCACATCGACCATACACGAACGCCGACCACAACTCACCTCCAAGATTTCCGGAGAGGCCGTGGACTGCACAAACGTCGCAACCTTCGGAAGAATACATTCTCCATCACGCCGGTACAAGGCAAACTTTCCCGATTTCGACCCCACTTGAAACAACGCAGGCGTCACCGCAGCAATCACATGGCGCTGCTTGGCAAGTTGTGGATGGGCACGGACAAAACGCATCAGTTCGACGGTCAATTCTTCATCCACTTGAAACGGCCCCAACAAGCTGTCATTCTTCAGGGATTTCCCTTCGACATGATCCCAATCCCGTAAGAAAAGCCAACCGTTGTCATAGTAGATCGGCCCGTCGTGAACCGTATCCTGATACACCCAGTTCCCGAGGCTGTCGATGATCCCATTGACAAGTTTGCCCTTCCCGGATGCGTCAACAATATACTGCTTTGCCTGACAGTAGCCGTTTTCAAAGTCCCAAAGCGATGCTGCCTTCAGGAGCAGCTTGCCTTCAAAACTCCAAAGCTCAGCATACTGATCCTCGAAGATTCCATTTTTGGCAACGATGGTCCTTGTGGCGGGATCGATGTGGATTTGTCCATGGACGGGCGGCAAAATGCGGTTTCCTTGCGGATCGATCACGCCCATTTTTTCCCTGTCGGTCCGTCGAATATCCAAGATGAACCCCGACGAATCATATTCGAAGTCCTGATCGGCGAAATCGACCACCACATTGCCCAAGCGGTCCACCAAGGCACGTTCGCCCGCTTTTTCCTTGATCTGCCAACCCGCTTTCGCCAACATTTGCCGATTCCAATCCCGTTCCGAAATCAGCTGATGCTCCTTTCCGACCTTCCAATACCCGTTTTCCCGATCCCTGCATCCGATCGTTGGGTCGTCATGATCCTTGCCGGGATACAACGGATACATCCATTGCGCATCCACACAGGCCGTATCCCTCGGAAGGCAAGGATATTTCAATTGCAAATCCGCAGGCCAATCCAAACGTTGAAACGGCGCATCGGCAGTCACAGCAAACCATTGATCAGCCTGCCGAACCCAAAAAGCATCCAATCGCGCTTCATTGTAGATCACCTGATCCAAATCGAAATCCTGCACGAGTTTGCCCGACGAATCCACAAGCCCGATTTTTCCGGATTTGCGCACCGCCAACAAGCCCGCAACCACCACCTCGGCCACATCATCCAAAAGCAGCCCGTCCAACAGAAACCCATTGCGATGCGCAAGCCTCCATCGAGAGGGCACCTGCGTTTTCCCGGCCAATTGCACCGCCGGTTCACCCGTCGCCTCCTCAAAAGCAAACAACCCGTTGCCAAATCCCTTTCCATCCCGATAGCTAACCGGAATCACCACATTCCCCTGCAAATCGAGCAAGCCATACGCCTCCCTGCGGTAATGCCGGCGCCGGTGGAAATGCCGCTCAAACGGATACTGTGGAAGGCTGTAGGCCAACATCGCGCCACCCTCCGGAGCGCAAAGCCGATAAGGAACACGCGGCAAAATCGGCTTCCCCTGCAAATCGATCAAGCACCCCTGACCATCCATCACCACCGGCAAGACACAGCCTTGGCCATCCACAACCATCGAAAGCAGCAGCCCAAACCCCAAAATCGCAATTCGAAGGGCAGTCCTAAACACAGACCTCAGCGGATGAACACCAACCATGGCCCCAATTACGACCATTCAGCGCCGTCCCAAAGTCCCAAAAGGTTGACACATTTGGACTTGCACAGGAGTTCGTGATAAACCGCCAAGAATGAACCTACTGCAACAGCAAAACAGTCCCCCAACGCACAGCAGGGGCAAACAATTGCAGGAAATAGGAGCCTTTGGATAGGTGGGAGATCTTATTCAGAATGCACTAAATGAAATGCAACAAGGTTCGCGCTACTGTTCACTTTTCACTTTTCACTTTTCACTTCTCACGGTACGGATATTCTTGAACACAAATGACTGAATATCAGGTATTAAAAAGAGCTTTTCAGAGGGTTTGAAAACACCACTCTTAAACCAGCCCCAAACATTGTTGGGGTTTGGCTTGGTCAAGTAATACATTTCAAACATTGAAAGCAAGGGGGTAGATTGGCCAATGGGTCTGTGGGGTACACTTATCCACACAACCAAACCAATGACCAGTATGAATCCTGCAATCAGGATTCACTTCCTTCGGCTGATTTTTGGAAAATCAAAAGACCCATGTCTCGTGAAACACCTTCTTGACGTCCATCGGTAGTTCGATCGACACAGGCCTTCCGAGCGCATCGTATTCTATGTCAGTGCGGTAGCTGCCTTCCAACATCGTGCTCTCATACAAGCAAGATGTCCCGGATGGAACCCAATCCACCCGAAAAACACTCGTCGGCATCGTGGACAAAATCTCACCCTCGGCGATGACCTTCCTTGTCTTGTACTTCGGTTGCCCTTTGAAGTCATATTGGCCGATCTCGACCATGCCGGACTCGTCGTAGTTTTTGTATGGCCTTTTTTATCGCATTCCAAAGAAAATCCCAAAACATCGATTCCTAAAAACCAAGGTCGTTCGGAGGGGCTCGCAGATATTTTGACCCATTACCCTCAGCGTCGTTCCATAAATGGAACGCGTTTTCACAGGGTTTTCTTGGGTGCTGGAGCGATACAAACACCGATTGTCTAGATATACTTCGAGATCCCAAAAGGACTCAGCCATACCCATCGCCTCATCTAAAAATAGTACTTCAAAGATCTACTTTTCTATCCTCCTGTTTATCAGCTCCGTTCCTTGATCGGAACGCCTTTTCCTAGGGTTTTCTTGGGTGCTGGACGGCAAAATTTTTTATCCATCAGACCGCAATTTTTGTGCAAAGTCTCGTAATTCTTGATCAGCGTTATGTGCCAACATTTTTCGTTCTCGTTCAAAAAGTTTCAAGTACTCCTCCTCGAGAGCAATTAAATCTCGATTGCCAACCATTTTTGCAAGTGTAAGGCCATCCCGTGCTCTTGAGGATGCAAAAGTTGCATACTCCAAATTGCCGGTTGGATCAGAATTGAGGTATTCTTCAATACTTGCGAGGCTTCCAAAACGAGCCCAGAATTCACGCCCTTCAATTCTCAGAAACGCAATCAATGTCTCCAAGTAGGGAATCAATTCTGCTTTCGTCTTAAAATTGAACGTATACTTTCTGTCCTTACCCATCATGCGGTCAAAACTTGCATATAGCAAAGTATATATCTTCTTTCCTTTTGTGATACTCCCTGCACGCCTAGCGACGGCCACAGATGAAAGTACGAGCCCGACCTGTAGGCAATACTCATAATCACTTCCAGTCAAAATAAACAGCAAGGTTGGTGAGGCCATTCCCACCGCCTCCTCCTGATTTCCATAAATTGTGTCGCTACCTTCTGGTAGTCGAACCATGCCAAACTCTTCTTTCAAAAAGGGACCAACCATTTGGTCGATAAGATCTCGTATTTCTTGCTTTTTCATTTCACTATTGATTATTTCTTGAAAGTTATTTTGCCTGATGGCGAATGAACATTTATACCGGAAAGATTAATTTTTGTTCCAGCGTGGAGTCCTAAGGGCGCACCCGCATTTCCCCGAATTGTAATCGTCAAGTCACTTGCATGTTCAAATAGTTGCAATAATTTACCTTGTTCAGCGGTAAGCGTATTTTTTAGATTGGTCATGTCTATACCCTTAATGCTGAACTTTGCCTCATTGTACCATAATTCCATATCCACCATACGAGTGAGATTATCCATTCGAAAATTAGCTCTCAAGGATTTGCCGTTTACGGTTCCTCTTGCAGTGGCGCTAACTTCCGTTGC
Organism: Bacteroidota bacterium; assembly: GCA_016718825.1. NCBI lineage: Bacteria > Pseudomonadati > Bacteroidota > Bacteroidota bacterium. Next base: position 12,577 of record JADKCL010000052.1, read on the forward strand.
ATTCGCCAAAACATTAGCATTTTTATTCAACATAGAGGATACTTTTGCCGCAAATGCTTTACCATTTGAAGAATTCTGTTGAATCGTAGAAGGCTTGCTCGGCTTTGTTGGACCTTGAGCTAATGGATTGGAAGCTCGCACGCCATTTGAATATGACCCGCTTCCGGTACTTGGACCTTGAATCGGTGGCTTTGGTGCGGCCGACCCCATCTCTGCCGTGACCAGAGGATCAACTGCGGCAGGGGATGCCTGCGTCTCGGGGAGTGGACTTTTCGAAGGGCTTCCCCCCATCCCTGCAAGTACGGCTACATCAAAAGTTGACGATTCGACGTAAGTAGCTCCAGTCTTTGCAACATCATGCAAATCACCCTGCCTGGCAGAACCCGCCATATCATACGCAGTCCAAAATCCCTTACTTGGACCTGGCAATGCGTTGCTCGTATAAAATCGAAACAAAGGCTCTACACTACCACTTTCCTTCGAAGCTTTGATGTTATCCGCAATTGTAAGCCAAAGACCAATTGGGCCCAACGAAAGTTGATACAGGTTCTTAGGAAGTTCCAACCAGAAGGCCTCCTTACCAGCAATGGCACCCCCGATAACGTCATTTTTATCATGAACCCCTTGCTCTAAACCGTCTAAGTCTACGAAATTAATCGGCTGATTACCAGCATACTGATAAGGAGTATAAAACGGATAATCCCCAGCTAAAGGATCTATCGACACAAACCTACACGTCCAAGCCGCATAATACCGGGCCCCATAATAATACAACCCCGACTCCTCGTCCCGCTCTTTCCCACAAAACCGATACCGCTTCTTGGAATAGCTCCCAAAACTCGTCTCTCCAAACGGAAAATACTCTTCCCTCGATATCAAAGAACCCGACGAATCTACCGTCACCGATGAATTCCCTAGATGGTCTTCCAGATTGTACCGCACCGCAGGCGAAGAATCTCCAGAAAACGCACTTCCGACGCGTTTGACGGCGATCCTTGACCGCCCATCCATCACGTGGACTTCATTGTGCGCTTCGGAAATGACAGCTGCACTGCTGAGCTTGTACAAATGCTCGAACCCACCGTCAATATACACCGTCACCACGGAATTTCCCGAGCCATCGACGACAATTTTCTTCACACGGTTGCCGCCGCCATCGTACAAATAGGCTGCCTGAACGCTACTGCCCTCGGCAAATCCCCGCATCCGGTCGCCGTAGTCCCATTCAAACGAACGCGAAGCACCCTCAGAAACCATATTTCCGTTGGCATCGAAGGTGTAGTTCAGCGTCGTGCTGCCATACTTGATCTTGGTGGCGAGGTTGCTTGAAGCAAATGCCGCAGTGGGCGCGGAATCAAAATCATTGAAATAGCGGTGGAAATTGTTGGAGACGCTTACATAATGGTACAGGTCGAGCATGTTCCCCAACTTATCATACTTGTAAGTGCGGATATAGCTCGTTGTGCCCGTATCGCTCAAATCAGGGACAGAATAGCCTTCATTCCAAGGGTCGGAGACATTCCCATAAGCCCCTGATGCACGTCCAGTTGCGCGAATCAACCGCGGGCATTTCTCACAAGCTGCCTATTCGTCGCTTGCTCTTATTCGAAGTCCCGGATCAACTCATCAGGCGTGGCACCACCAGAACCACCGACGCCGCAATTGGGGGTCGCATCTGTGATATGGACAATGTTTCCCGCGAGGTCATAGTCGTAGGCGGAGTCGTATTTTGTGGAGCCGGAGCTTGGGGTATAGGTCAAAGTGGATAGCGTGAAGCCCTCGGTTTTTTGCCGCAGCAGCCTGAAGTTCACCGGATCGTAGGCAAAACGTGTCATCAGCCCATTCCCGTAGCTGACGAGAATCTTTTGCCCTTTGGTCCCGAGAATCGGGATAGGCAAGCCGAGAAACATACACCGTACTGTCCAAGGAAATCGATTCCATGGCACCCGCACGGTTGTAGGTCGGTTCCACGATCTTGCGCCCAGTCGATACATCTGCCGGCAAGGTGATGGAGGTCGGCCTTCCCAGTGCATCGTATTCTATATCAGTCACATAATTGCCTTCCAGAAGCGCCCCTTCGTTGGTGCATTCCTGACCAGTACCCCCAGGAATCCAATCCACGCGATAGATGGTGGGCATCGCGCCGACAACCAAACCATCCTTGATGACTTGTCGCGATTTGCTTTTCGGCTGCCCCTTGTAGTCGTAGGCCAGCATTTCCACCATGCCAGCCTCGTCGTAGTTTTTGTAAGGCCTTTTTTATCGCATTTCAAAGAACAATCCAAAAATCCGATTCCTGCAAACCAAGGCCGTTCGGCGAGGCCAGTAGATATTTTGACCCATTACCAGGACAGCAGATATTTTGACCCATTACCCTTACCGAGGTATCGCTATTCCCAGTGATTTAAGATGAATTTTTGCACTGTTCTGCAACCCATTGGCAGTGGCATACTCCCAATAATCTGCCGCAAATTCTTCCAACCTACCGTTGCGATAAATGCTTGCAAGCGAAACTAAGTATTGCCAGCGTTGAAATTCTGAGAGACCTCTTAGCGTATTCGATATCAGACTCTCCAAGAGACTTTCGTCGGAAATGTATCTCATTATTTCTGGAATTGCCTTTTTCGTAAGTAGGCTGACAATTTCTTCCGCAAAGGCTTCGATGTCTTTTATTGATTCAATATCCCACCAATGGTCCTTTTTTTCTGGGAGCAACCATCCGATTCGCTCTCGCCAATGGCATTCTGATTCAGACGGTAATTCGTCACCACCAATATCTTCAATTTCGTTAAGTTTTGTAGAACTAACGCCTAAATTGATGGTAAAAGCAACTTGCCCCATCCTTTCACTACCTCGAGTCTGGAAATTTATCAAACCCCAATTCCCATACTGGAAGAAATAAAAAGTTGTCCCTTTTTTCTTGAATCCATGTAGCTTTAATGTCTTCTCGACTTTTTTTAATAATTCTTGATAATTTCCCATGCGCTACCAATTGTTTGGTTTTCTGATTAAAACGACATCTAAACCATATTGTTCTTTGATTGCCCAATCTTTATTCCTTTGGTCTACAGTATGAGGCGAATTTCCTGTTTTGCATTCAATTGCGCCGACCCTTTGTCCATTTTTCGATAGAACAATATCCAATACCCTGTCACCGAACATCGTTTTCATAGTCACTCCATATTCAATGTCGAAACCTTCTTTTTCAAGCAAAGTACCCAAATCTTTTTCAAACGTCTTTCCATTTTCATAGTTGATCTTGACTTGAGGGACTGTGCTTGTGGAAGTATTAATTCCCGGTAGTGCCTTGCCATCACCGACCTTATTTTTCGGGGTTGGAGTTACGAGTTTTGTGTTATTAGCTGGGCCTTTTGCCGGAACGGTGACTGAACCTGTGTTGGTTGTCAACTTGTAGCCAAAAAGAGGTTTTACAGCTACAGGTGATGGAGAATAAGCACCAGTAAATCTCGCAATTGGTTTCTCATTGCCTTTTAATATTTCGCCTTTGACACCGCCAAGAGAATAAAACGCAGCTTCATTGACTCCCTCCCATACCTGCATCGGCGTTGAAATTGGATGAAATTTTTCTGGATCATTTCCGGCTGCAACCCACTTATCATAGTTTTGACGATTCTTAATCGCGTAGGCCTTGTCTTGTGATGCCCACCTTTCACCTGCGCTTTGGCTACCCCAATTCTCAAGCCAAGCGTCTTCTACATCTTGTTGTTCTCCTAAATGATCTACGTTGATTTCACATCGAGTTGCGTAAACTCTCCGATCCAGTTCTCTATCAGTTGCCTCCACCGCGCCTCTAGTGGTCATACCATGATCATCGCGGGTAATGGCTGGCTTCGCCAAATTTGCAGGTGGCTTTGACTTTTCTTGACCACCCCCCGGCGCCAACCCATCCACATCCACCAAAACCACTGGATTATTAGCCGCATAACAATTCGGCGAAGAATCTGGCATAGACCCAGCCAACGGATCAAGACTTACAAACCGACAAGTCCAAGGCGCATAATACCGAGCCCCATAGTAATACAACCCACTTTCCTCATCCCGCTCCTTCCCATTGTACCGATACCGCTTGATCAAATAGCTCCCAAACGATGTCTCTCCAAACGGAAAATACTCTTCCCGATTTATCAAAGAACCAGCTTCACTCAAGGTAAACGAAGCATTCCCAAGGTGGTCTTCAAGATTGTACTTAACCTCATCGGCAATACCATTCTCGACCTTAATCCTTGCAACTCGCGAACGCCCGTCCATGACGTGAATCTCATTGTATTCATCGTCAACGGTGTTGGTGCCGTCCAGCGTGTAAAGATATTCAAAACCCCCATCAATGTAAACGGTGACCTCCTTCAAGGATGCAGATTTCCGCACCACTTTTTTCACGCGGTTACCGCCAGCGTCGTAATAGTAGGCCGCGGTGGTAGTCCCTTCCGCAAAACCCCGAAGTTGGTCGGCAAAGTCCCACTCAAATGACCGTCCAGCGCCTTCTGTGAGCATATTCCCATTGTCGTCGAAGGTATAATTGACCACAGTCCCAGCATACTCAATGTCCGTTGCCAAGTTGCTCAGTTCGAATGGGGTGCTAGACGCAGAGTTAAAAACCCGATGGAACTGATTCCCAGTGCCGCCATGGTGGTACAGGTCAAGCATGTTGCCCAGCTTATCATAGGTGTATTCGCGATAATAGGCGACCGTGCCACCTGCGGAAGTGTCGGGTGTCGGTCTGAAATTGGGATCCGAAGTGCTCACATGGGACCCAGCCTCACGACCAGTTGCATAGATCAACCGATACAGTGCATCATACGCGAAGATGCGAATCAGTTCATCTGGATTGGTCGCATTGGTCCCACCCACAGCACATTCGGTCGTCTTGTCCACCATCCCCACGATGTTTCCGGCAAGGTCGTACGTGTAGGCGCAGTCTTGCTTGGTAGTGCCGGAGCTTGGGGTATAGGTAAGAGAAGACAAAGTGAATGCCTCGGTCTTCTGTCTCAACAGCCTGAAATTGACCGGGTTCCCGATGCTCGGGACAGGCTCCGGCATGGCGCGTCATCAAGCCACATCCGAGCACGGATAGAATCTTCTGACCCTTGGCGTTGTAGGCGATCCGACTTACGTAGGTGTCGCTGTCCAGCATAATTACTGTCATCGCCCCGGCCCGATTGTAAGTCGGCGTGACAAGCTTGCGACTGCTGTTGACGTCCATCGGAAGTTCGATCGACACAGGCCTTCCGAGCGCATCATATTCTATGTCAGTGCGGTAGCTGCCTTCCAACATCGTGCTTTCATACAAGCAAGATGTCCCGGAAGGAACCCAATCCACCCGATAAACACTCGTCGGCATCGTGGACAAAATCTCTCCATCAGCGATGACCTTTCTTGTCTTGTACTTCGGTTGCCCTTTGTAGTCATATTGGCCGATCTCGACCATGCCGGCCTCGTCGTAGTTCTTCCAAGGCCTGCCCATAAAATTGTCGGCCACAGCACTCGGATGTCCCTCACCATAAACCGCATGCTGCCGCATCGTCACATCCTCAGAACCAGCATCCCGCGCCCACATCCCCACAGGCCGCAACAATTCATCATAAGAACTCAAAACCAAAGCCCCCTTGGCATCCTGCATCTCCACAGGCAACCCAGCCGCATTGATCACCACCGTCGAAACACCTTTGTCGATATGCGTCGTCTTGAGCGGCTGATTGGCAAGGTCATAGACATGCAAGAAAGCGCTGTCACGGCTGGTATTCACATCCACCTTGATCGCATCATCCACCCGCAGCTTGTTCCCACGGATGTCATAGAAGTATTTCATCACCACGAGTTCTAAGCCACCGTTGTAGTTCCGGTCGGTGCTCTCGATCATCCGTCCGAGTGCATCGATTTTGACAGAACGCGGCGTGTAATAGTGGTCAGGATCAACATTGTGCCCACCGCTAGGATGCGTCAAGGGCGCCAAGTCATTCGCGTCGTAAGTATAGCTCTCCCAAGGCGTGGGAATAAACGCGGCCAACGCCGTCAAGTCTGGCAAGCCACTCACCAACGGCAGCTTACCCGTCACCACCCGCTGCTCAGTTCCATCCGGATTCACCGACCGCACAGCGCGCCCGATGGAGTCGTAGTACATCACAACCTTTTGCCCATAGTAGGAGGGGAGTGCACCCGAGACCGTCGCGGGTTGGTAGTCCCAGCCCGTGGAATAAAATGGCTCCCATTGCTCAATCACCGCCCCCTTGTTGTTGGTCGTCTTGAAGCCGTTGACGATCACATTGATGGCCGACGTGGATGTGTTTTCTACGCCCACAGCATTGCCGTTGGTTCCTTGAATCGCAGGCAATCCCGAATCCCCAAAGTCCTGATCGCCAAAAATCACTTCCTCCGCCTGCGCCCGCGTTTGGATCACGCGCCCGAAGCCATCGGAGTAGGCCTTTTGCACAAGGGTATCGTTTTCATGTCCAGTTGGAACCCCGGTATCATTCACATGGTGCTCCCGTTGCGTCGTCTTTACATAAGCCGGAAGCCCATTTTGCATCCAATTCAGCAAATCGTACTCCATGATGGAACTTGCGGTAAAGTTGGGCCTGTTAGTTCCCTCGGAAAGCCAATCCCCGAGAGCCTGACTCGTCTTCCCCATCACGCCAGCCTCCACCACAAACCCCAGCGGCGAAAACCGCACCGCCGAACGGTTCCCATTCGGGTCGGTGATCAGGCAGGGCTGCAGGAGGCGGTAGTCGTAAACGGCCTCCACTTGCATCCCGAGCGCATCAGTGGTGATCGTCGGCAGCAGGTTGTAGGCATCGTATTCTACTGTGGAGACATTACGGAAGGGGTCCTTCGACTCTAAGGCTAGGCCACGCTATAAATATCAGCGACGATCCTGAAATGGAACGCCCTTGTACAGTTGTTTCTAGGGTGTTGGTTTGTTCAGTGGCAACTGGTTGGCATTCACATTGGCGGACACAACCTACCATGGTTTTTCAAGCAAATACGTCAAAGAATCTGCCAGCAGATAATCTGAACCATTACCACTACTACCATTCCAAATCTGGAACATCACCATGTGGGGAGGAAAAAACGTCGTCATCACTCGGAGGATACGTCAGTTTCTCAATCTCTACCCAAGGAAAACTTGCAAAAATACCTTCAAGTTCTTCCTTGGAAGGGCTCTTTGCTTGCATGGAAAAATATTTTACAAGCGACTCGGCAATTAATTTTCCTAACAAGAAAGTTGGTTGAGAGCCTTCAATGACTTCGTTTCCGGCTAGCGCAATCGAAACAAGCTTGATCCGATCTTTTCCCAATGTTGTTGGCGAATTAGGGACCAAGGGAAATGATGTTCGCTGTAAAGCATCGCTTTCTTCTATTCTTAAGAGATCGAATGAAAAAACGTAGGTCCAATCACCTGATTTGATCTTTCCATAAACGGGTAATAATCTATCGTTTAGAAAACATTCGAACTGGATAATCAACCGTCGGTCAACAAGGAAGTCAGGGTAATCTCCAGGCGAGACAAAATCAATTTGAAACATAGTCATAAGAAATCTATTTAAGTTTTGGGGGAAATTTACCACGCTGGGGTAACCCATATTTTTTTGCATGACGAGAGTGAATCGTCCAGAAATAGCCTTACACAATTGTAAGGAATTGTCCTGAAATAGCTTTACACAAATGTTGTAAGAGTTATGCAAGGAAGGAAACATCAGATGGGGGCTGTGAGCAAGTACAGCCATTCATTTCGCCAACAAGTGGCGATGGACTATGAGAAGGGTGACCTTAGCTATTTGCAGGTCGCTGAGAAATACGGTCTCAAGGGGCGTGACACTGTAAAGGAATGGGTGAAGACATTTCGGAAAAATGGCGAAATTTGTTCTTCCGATTCAATTTTGGCCACTATGACCGATCAGGAAAAGCGCGATGCTGACGCCAAGGACCTTCGCATCAAGGAACTGGAGAGGCTGCTTGAGGACGAGCGTCTTCGCAGTCTGGCGTATTCAACGATGATTGACGTAGCTGAAGAGGAACTGGGGGTGCCAATTAGAAAAAAGTCTGGGCCCAAACAGTCCAAAGGATGATTGCCTCGCCGCAAAAAGCGAGCATTAAGCGGCTTTGTGAACTGTTTGGGTATTCGCGGCAGGCTTGGTACGACCATGGTTGGCATGTCGACGACTGCAGGATGCGGGAGGACGAAATCGTCGAGTTGGTCAGAATCAGCGCAAGAATGGTCGGTTCGGTGCGCGGACACTTCTAGATATGATGGGCTCCGAGTTGGAGGATCGCGGCCTTAACATTGGTCGGGACAAACTGCTCGATTTGCTGCGCGAGCGCGGTATGCTGGTGCGCCCTAAACGCAAACACGTGCGCACGACCAACTCCCGCCATCATTATCGAAAGTGGCCTTATCTCCTTGAAAATCTAGGAATTACGCAAGCCGAGCAGGTTTGGGTCTGCGACATCACTTACATTCGAACGAAGGGTGGTTTTCTGTACCTGTTCTTGATCACCGATGCCTATTCGCACAAGGTAATGGGCTTCCACCTGAGCCACACGATGGAGGCTAAGGGTGCGGTGTCTGCGCTGCGCATGGCACTTTCGCAACGGATTTACCCCGAAAGGAAGCTGATTCACCACTCCGACCGAGGAGTGCAATATTGCAGCACCAACTACGTGAAGGTCTTGCAAGATGCTGGTATTGAGATCAGCATGACCGAGGGCGCCAGCCCACACCAAAACACGATCGCCGAACGCATCAACCGTACCTTCAAAGAGCAGCTTTATATGGACCAGACCTTTGACGGGTATAAAGATGCAATAGCCTGCCTAATGAATGCAGTGAGAGTGTACAATCACCAAAGGCCACACAGCAGTTGCAGCAGAATGACCCCGGAGCAGGCACACAAGACCAAGGTGCCGCTCAAGAGGGAGTGGAAAAGCTACGGCAATAAACGGCCATCGGCGGAGGCGCTCGGCGCCCTCCACACCACCAGCCAGGTTTGATAGTTATAGTTAAATCATGGAGCCTGTAAAGCCATGTCAGGACGAAAATCCAATCCTGACAACCTATTTCAGGATGTTCTTTGGAAGTGTAAATTCATTTCAGGATTATTGTCGAAACCTGTAAGGTTTTTTCAGGACGATGCCGTAAGTTGTTTTCACGACGATGCCAACTTCTGATTTCAAACTGCCAAGTGTCCCAACCCCGATCATACCCCGACTCAACCCCGACTGTACCCCGACGTTACCCGACTAGGACTTGCTGTCTACTTGCCCAATAGCAGCACATAACCTTTACCCAAACAGCATTGAAACTGCCGAACACGCGTACACAACCAGCCTACCATCCTCCCGACAAGCCAAAGTAGTGGTATTCCTCCTCACCAACAACCACTTGACTTTTTCAGAAGACTTGTGTAGCTTCGATTTGTCCTTGCATCCCTTGCCCAGTTCAAATATTCTCAACCTCAACATTGAAAACAATGGCAAAACAATTCGGAGTCATCCATTTCTTTGGTAAAATCGGCGATGTGGTCGGTTACCGTGATGCAAACGGCGTAGCCCGGGTGCGTAAAAACACCAACCTCAACAAGGAAAGGCTTCACGCGGATCCCAAATTCGCGGGTTCGCGCACAGCTTGGCCTTACTTGGCAATGTCCTCCGCGGCCGGAGCAGCCATTCGGCACGCTTTATTTCCGCTCGGTAGCCACAACAAAGACCGCCAAACTGCTACCCGTTTGGTCAGCCTTTGCCACCGCGCACTTCGGTATTTCCACCCCGATGAAACGCCGGAGGTTTTTCCATTTACACAAGTCAAATCAAGCTTGGAAGGATTTGCCTTTTTGAAAGAGAATTGCATCAGCAGATTCACCGGCCGCATAGAAGCTACCGAACCGGAGCCTGAAACCGGAACCATCGATATTCGTGTCAATGAATGGACCATCTCCACGCATGAAGCCGCTGCAAAATACGTCACCCATTTCCGGTGGCGCGTTATCGTCGCCGCCTTGCCATCCCATCCGACGATCCAACGACACTACGAAATCTTCGACAGCCCATGGTTTCCCATCTCGGAAAAACAACCCTGGACTTGCCAAGTTCCCTACGCCGAATTTCTCCCCGAAGATGGCCATGTGATCATCGCCATCGCCAGCGAATCCGCCCAAATCTGCAATGGCATTTACGAAACCC